>OMSM01000061.1 GCA_900313745.1 uncultured Lachnospiraceae bacterium | reverse complement strand
CTCATGGATGCACTCGAAATACGCGTTCCTGGGATCGTAGCCTGCCTCGACCAGAGTCTCGAAGCCAGCCTGCATCAGAGCGCACACGCCGCCGCAGAGGACAGCCTGCTCGCCGAAGAGGTCGGTCTCGGTCTCGGTGCGGAAGGTAGTCTCCAGGATACCGGCTCTTGCTCCGCCGATTCCCGCGCCGTACGCCAGCGCGCGGTCAAGTGCCTTGCCGGTTGCGTCCTGATAGACGGCGACGAGGCAGGGAGTTCCCTTGCCGGCCTGATACTCGCTGCGGACGGTATGTCCGGGAGCCTTGGGGGCGATCATAGTCACATCGACGTCTGCCGGAGGCTTGATGAGGCCGTAGTGAATGTTGAAACCGTGAGCGAACATCAGCATGTCGCCGGCCTTCAGGTTGGGCTCGATGTCCTGCTTGTACATCTTTGCCTGCTTCTCGTCGTTGATCAGGATCATGATCACGTCCGCGATCTTTGCCGCCTCTGCCGCAGTGTAGACGGTAAGTCCCTGTGCCTCGGCCTTCGCCCAGGACTTTGAGCCCTTGTAGAGACCGATGCAGACGTCCATGCCGGACTCCTTAAGGTTCAGCGCATGAGCGTGTCCCTGGCTTCCGTAACCGATGATCGCAATCTTCTTGCCCTCGAGCATAGCCAGATTACAATCCGCCTCATAGTAAATTCTTGCTTCCTGTGACATGCTAATCCTCCTCATTTCTTCTATTTCGTGAAGAATCACTAACGATGTTCTGTATGATAGTTCGGGCCTGGCCCGGATTACCCTTAAATCATGCTGCGTTCCGGCATGACCCGGTGCAGCTTCAGCATTCAAAACTCTTTAAGCCGCTGCGGCTTCAGGCCTTGAGATGCTGTTCGATCCAGCCCTTCTCCTGGGGCTTTTCCCCCTCGAGGAAGACCAGGTGGTCGATTCCTCTGGAAAGTCCGGCGATTCCCGTCCTCGCAAGCTCCAGAATGCGGTAGCCGTCAAGGAGCTTCAGAAATGCCTCGATCTTGCCGGAGTTGCCGGTGATCTCGATCATCAGGCTCTCCGGGGCAACATCGATGATCTTGCCGCGGAAGATGTCCGTGATCGCGACGATCTGCTGCCTCTCCTCCTTGTCCGCCTCGACCTTGATCATCGCAAGCTCACGGTAGACGGAGCCCTCAGGCTTCAGTTCCATAATATTGCGCACATCGATCAGCTTCGCGACCTGCTTCTCGATCTGCTCCAGAATAATATCATCGCCGCTGGTCACGATGGTGATCCTCGTGAACCGGGGATCTGCCGTCACGCCTGCGGTGATGCTCTCGATATTGTAGCCGCGCCTGGAGAACAGCCCCGCAATGCGCGACAGAACACCGGATGTGTTGTCGACAAGAATCTGAAAAACCTTACGTTTAACCTGAGTGTCCTCAGCCATTTCCATACTTCGTTTCTCCTTCCGGACGTCCGCATCCAGGCAGGAAACGCGCGTGAATGCCCCCGCGCCTTCCCGCAAGGCCTGATCGCAAGTGGAATAATTATACCATAGCAATTACTAATTATGCAGAAAGAAGCGCTAATTTGCGCACTTCGGCATAGCAAGCGTCCCGGTGCGGGTAATCTCCACTATGCTAACGGTGCGCATTGTCTCCAGGAATATCCTTACCCTCTCCGGGGTATCGCACATCTGTATGGTCATCATGGACTTGGACAGATCCACGATCTGTGCTCCCATAATCTCGCAGTTCTCCATGATGTCCTTGCGGTTGTTGCGGTTGTATTTGACCTTGATGAGCATGAGCTCGCGGCTGACTGCCTCGCTCTCGTCAAAAGTTTTGACCTTGATGACGTCGATCTTTTTGTTCAGCTGCTTCTCGATCTGCTCCAGAGTGCGCATGTCGCCGCTGCTGACAATGATCATGTTGGAGACGTCGCGGTCGTCGGTCTCCCCCACCGCCAGGGAGTCGATATTAAAGCACCTGCGCCAGAAGAGGCCTGCAACCTTGCAGAGCACGCCTGCCCTGTTCTCCACCAGTACGGAGTAAATTCTTTTCATGTGCTTCCTCCCGCTTTACGCTGTCTCGTCCGGACTGATCACGCACTCCATGAGGACGGACCCGTCACTGTCAAGGAAGCGCTTTATTGCCTCTTCCATCCTGTCCTCCCTCTCCAGCCGGACAAAACTCATGCCATAGGCTTCGGCGATCTTGGAGAGATCCGGGCTTCCGTCGAGGGAGATCACGGAGAACCGGTCACGATAGGTGAAATGCTGGTACTGCCGCACAAGCCCCAGCACATTGTTTTTCAGCACCGCGATTTTCACCGGCACGCCGTACTGTCTCGCTGTCGCGAGCTCCATAAAGGTCATCTGGAAGCCGCCGTCGCCGCAGACCGCCACGGTCTGCCTTCCGGGAGCGGCAAGTTTCGCCCCGATGGCCGCTCCGATGGAGTAACCCATGGTTCCCATGCCGCCGGAGGTAAGGAACCTTCCGTCCTTTATCATCGCGCCCCTGCAGCTCCAGAGCTGGTTCTGACCGACATCGGCGACATAGATGCCGTCCCCCTCCATCGCCTCGGAGAGCCTTCGGACGAAGGCCAGCGGCCGGACTTCTCCGCCTGCGCTGTTCATCCCCTCTGCCTCAAGCTTCTCCTCGTCCTTACGGCTGAGCTCCTTAAGCTCCAGAGCCCACTCGGAGAAATCCGCCGTGATCTCCTCCGCGGAGAGATCCTCGAAGATGCTCTGTATGTCGCCGACCAGCGGGATGTTCGGTCCGGCGTTCTTGCCGATCTCCGCAGGGTCGACATCAATATGGACCAGCGTCTTGTTCTCCGTGATGAGATTGGGGCGGTTGATAGACCGGTCCGCGACGCGGGCGCCGACCACAATCACCAGGTCGGCAAGGTTCATTGCCTGGTTGCTGGCATCCTGCCCGTTGTTGCCCACCATTCCGATGAACAGCGGATCATCTGTCGGCATCACCGAGAGCCCCATCATCGTGCAGACCACCGGGATGCCATGCTCATGGGCAAAACTTCTTATCAGCTGCACGGCGCCGCTTAAGTGCACGCCCCCGCCCACGCAGAGCACAGGCCTTTTCGCCTTCTGAAGCTCCTTCACCACCTTGCGGACCTGGGCGGTGTTGCCCTTTACCGTCGGCTTGTAGGTACGCATGTTGAGTGTCTCGGGGTAGCTGAACCTGCTTACCGTGTCATTCTGGATATCAATGGGAAAATCGATCAGCACCGGGCCTTTCCGGCCGGTGGATGCGATATGAAATGCTTCCTTGAATATTCGCGGGACATCCTGGGCCTTCCGCACGATGTAACTGTATTTGACGAAGGATTCGACCGCTCCGGAGATATCGGCCTCCTGGAACACGTCGGAACCCATGAGCCGGCTGTCGACCTGGCCTGTGATGCAGACAAGCGGGATGCTGTCCGCGAAGGCCGTCGCAATTCCCGTGATGAGGTTTTCCGCACCGGGGCCGCTGGTTACGGCAACTACACCGGTCTTTCCCGAAATGCGCGCATAACCGCTTGCGATATGTGCGGCGTTCTGCTCCTGACGGACCAGCACGGTCCTGATTTCCGAATCAAGTATGCTGTCAAAGAAAGGACATATTGCCACGCCCGGATAGCCGAAGACGTACTCCACCTGTTCCTTCTCGAGGCACTTTATTGCCGCGTCAGCTGCGTTCATATGCCGGTCCCTCTCTGTGTCCAAAAATATGTGCGACATCGTTAATTTGCTATGTTATCATATTAGGCGTAACCCTGCAATTCTTCCTGTTACCTGTGTTTAACTTAAGATGAGAAATAAACTGATCCTTCTTCTGTCCCTCATCCTCCTTCTCTCCCTTACCGTCTCCTGCGGAAGCAGTGAAGACAGCGAAATTGCGGCCTACAGGGAAGCGATGAGCACTTTTTTTGACAATCTTTCCGACCAGATGAGCGACCTGGACGTCATTGAGGCATCCTCTCCCTCCGCAAGGGAGGAGCTGCTCGCCGCGATTGACGGGATGAAACAGCTGTGCGACGATGCTGTAAGCATCCCTGTCCCGGAACAGTTCGTGAACGCCGGCGAAATGACAAAGGAAACGGCAAAGTACATGGATCTCGCCGCGGAGCAGTATCACCTGGCTCTTGATGATCCCTCCTCCTTCGATGAGGCTGCCTTCGACTACGCCGGACAGTACTACGACATCGTCGGGGTCCGCCTCCGGTATCTGGTCTCCTTCCTGCACGGAGAGACGCCCGAGGGCCTGGACATCCACTATGAGGAAGCTTCGGATGAGGCGGTGGCCATCCCGGAGGAGGCTTCGGACGAAGCTGCAGCCGTCCCGGAAGAAGACGAAGCCGCGGAGGAATAGCAAAAGTCAGCAGGCCAGGATACGGCGCACAGAAATATAACGGCCGGATAAGCTTTTCGCTTATCCGGCCGTTATTGTTAACACTATATGTTCAGAAGCTTCCTTACATGGTCACCTTGCGGAAGTTCTTCTTTCCTCTCTTGACGAGGAGTCCCGCCGACAGGTCGTCCTTTGTGTAGGAGGCATGGATGTCCGTGACCTTTTCACCGTTCACGGTTACGCCCCCCTGCTCCACCGCGCGCCTTGCGTCCGAACGGGAGGAATTGAGTTCTGCCTTCACCAGGAGTCCGACGATATCGATGGTGCCGTCCTCGCCGAGATCCGCATCCGTAAGCTCGGTAAGGGGAAGATCCGCGGCATTCATATCCGGGCCGGCGCCGGAGAACAGGGCCTCGGCGCCGCGCTTTGCCTTTGCGGCCTCCTCCTCGCCGTGCACAAGGCCGGTGAGCTCGTAGGCAAGGATGTTCTTCGCCTCGTTAAGCCGGCTCCCCTCCCAGGCATCCATCTCGTCGATCTGCTCCAGAGGAAGGAAAGTCAGCATCCGGAGGCACTTCAGCACGTCCGCGTCGTCGACGTTTCTCCAGTACTGGTAGAACTCGTAGGGCGAGGTCTTGTCGGGATCCAGCCACACCGCGCCGGAAGAAGTTTTGCCCATCTTCTTGCCCTCGGAATTCAGAAGCAGGGTGATGGTCATGGCATAGGCGTCCTTGCCGAGCTTCTTGCGGATCAGCTCCGTGCCGGCCAGCATGTTGGACCACTGGTCATCGCCGCCGAACTGCATGTTGCAGCCGTAGTTCTTGTAGAGCTGAAGGAAATCGTATGCCTGGAGGAGCATGTAGTTAAACTCCAGGAAGGTCAGTCCTTTCTCCATGCGCTGCTCGTAGCAGCGGGCGCGCAGCATCTCATTGACAGAGAAGCAGGGGCCGATGTCGCGGATGAACTCCATGTAGTTCAGATCGCGGAGCCAGTCGCCGTTGTTGACCATCTGCGCCTTGCCCTCGCCGAAATCGATAAAGCGGCTCATCTGTTTCTTAAAGCACTCACAGTTGTGATCGATGCGCTCCAGGGTCATCACCTGCCTGAGGTCGCTTCTGCCGGACGGATCGCCGATCATGCCGGTGCCGCCGCCGACCAGGGCGATCGGACGGTTTCCGGCCTGCTGCAGGCGCTTCATCAGGCACAGAGCCATAAAATGGCCGACGTGAAGGCTGTCCGCCGTGGGGTCAAAGCCGATGTAAAACGTGGCCTTGCCCTCATTGATCAGTTCCTTTATCTCCTCTTCGTCCGTGAGCTGTGCCAGCAGTCCGCGGCGCT
>OMSM01000037.1 GCA_900313745.1 uncultured Lachnospiraceae bacterium | reverse complement strand
CGACAACAAGATGACCCCGGCCGAGCAGGACGTGGTGATCGACATTATTCACAGGTGCTTCAGGTAAGTCCCGAGGACGGCAGCCGTCCCGCGGGTCCCCGCGGGCTGCCGCGTTTTTCCGGTGCTTATTCCGGTAATCCGGACAGCAGCCGTTCCGCGGTATCCCGCGGGCTGCCGCCGCTTGTGTACATTCCTGCGGCAGACAGGCTGAACCGCCTGGGAAGCGGCGGGTTCAGCCCGCAGCCGTCCGCTGGCAGCCGCGCGATATCCGCGGAGACGTCTGCCTGAGTATTTCTGGCGGCAAGCCGGGGAAAAATCCCCGGCTTTTTTCATTTCCAATGAACCTTTCGGTCCCGGATAACGACTATATAGGTGAAAACCGGTTTTCAGCAGCGAATAACAATGCGGGGGAAGGCGTGGACGAGTTTGAGAAGCTTCTTGCCGCCTGCAGGACCGCCGTGGAGCGGTATGTCAGGGCTCATATCAGTTCCCGCACGGACGCGGAGGACGTCCTGCAGGAGACGTATCTCGCGGCGTTCGGGAGTTTTGGCGGACTCCGGGACAGGGCGTCCTTTCTTCCGTGGATCCTGGGAATTGCCAGAAGGAAATGTGCGGACTATTACCGCGCGCAGGCGGGGAACAGGCTGATCTTTACGGAAAACCTGCCGGAACAGGCACAAGTTTTGCCTGAGTATTCTGCGGTGGAGGAGACTCTCGGGCGCCTTCCGGAGAGGGACCGCCTGATGCTGCGCCTGTTTTACGGTGAGGCATTGTCCCAGAAGCAGATTTCCGATCAGCTCCGCATTCCGGAGGGCACGGTCAAGAGCCGGATGAGCGCCGCGCGCACGAAGTTTCGCGCCGCGTACCCGTATCCGCCGAAGGAACCGGCCAAAGAGCCGGTGAAAGACTTGTCGGAAGAATTACCGGCAAAACCGGCGAAAGGAGGAAAAAACATGGAACACAAAGGAATCCCGGAACTCCCGGAGAAACTGCCTGAATATACTATTGTCTGGAAGGACGAGCCCGCATTTTCCGTCGTCTGTGAGGAGATGACGGGCTGGTTCGTCGTCCCGCACATCGGAGAAAAACTAGTCTGGGGAATGTACGACCTTCCGTCAGGGAGGCTGGATGTCGCGTACGAAATGACGGTCACCGGCCCGGCGAGAGTCCACGGACTTGACGGGGTGGCCATCCGCGCCAGGGTTCTGTCTCCGCGCTCCGACTTTGAGGACAAGGATCCAATGAGGGACGCGGTGGTGGCCTCGACCGGCGGGCAGGAGGAATGGACCTTCATCGCTCAGGAGAAGGACGGATACACGCGGTTTCTCTCCGCCGAGCATGTCGAGGAGGGCGTGCGGACGCTGACAACCTTCCTCGACGGCGATGCCTTCATGAACAGCTGGGGCTTCGGCGAAGACAACTGCGGAATGCCGATCCACATCGAGTCGAAATCCCGGCTTGTGAGAAAAGGAAACGAGATCAAAGCCAAAGCGGACCGCGGATTCATCGACGTCGCCGGCCGCTGTGAGCTGACTCTGGACGGCGTGGTCCACGATACGATCTGTGTGATGGATCTCGGAATGTACGAGGAAGGAATGGTCAGCGAGCAGTTCCTCGACCGCAGCGGGCGGACAGTGCTCTGGAGGCGTTTCAACCGGGATGACTGGGCGGTGGACCGCTACGGCAGTCTCTGGTCCGAGCTTCTTCCCGGGAACGAGCAGCTCATCATCAACGGCCGCCGCTACGTACACTGGTACGACTGCCTCTGCGTGAGATAAGTGCCAGGGGACGGTTCTGTGGTGAGTTTTCTGACAACTCGCCAGGGGACGGTTCTCTGGTCAGTTTTCTGACAACTTGCCACAGAACCGTCCCCTGGCACCTGTATGCTACAATATTGTTTCAGAGTCAGTATCGCTGCCGGCAGACAGGGCAGCTTTTTCCCGAGCATACAGGAGTGGAATCTCTTATGAAAACCCGCATTGATCTGAATTACAAGACTATCCTGGTCACCGGCTCGCCGGGCTTCATCGGCGCCTCGCTGGTGCGGCGCCTCTTAAGGGAGCTTAAGGGCAGCACCATCATCAGCCTG
>OMSM01000357.1 GCA_900313745.1 uncultured Lachnospiraceae bacterium | reverse complement strand
GGCTTCGGCTACCAGGTGATGTGGAACTGGGTCTATGACGGCGGGCTCTATCCCGGACTCCCGGAGAAGATAATAAGGTGGCGGGAGAGGGGGATCCGATTCCTCGGCTACATCAATCCCTTCCTCGCCATTGAGAAAGAGATCTACAGGGAGGCCTCGGAGAAGGGCTACTGCGTGAAGAACGCGGAGGGCGGGGATTACCTTGTGACGATCACCACCTTCCCCGCCGCGATGATCGACTTCACGAATCCGGAAGCATACGCGTGGTACAAGGAGCTGATAAAGAAGAATCTCATCGGGATCGGGATGTCCGGGTGGATGGCGGATTTCGGCGAGTATCTCCCGACGGACTGCGTGCTTTACGACGGAAGCGATCCGGAGCTTATGCATAACGCCTGGCCGGCCATCTGGGCCAGGATGAACAGGGAGGCCATCGAGGAGGCAGGGGTACTCGGCGAGGTGTTCTTCTTCACCAGGGCCGGCTTCACGGAGACTATCCGGTATTCCACCATGATGTGGAACGGGGACCAGCATGTGGATTTCTCCCTGGACGACGGGCTCGCCTCGGTGATCCCGGCCACGCTCTCCCTGGCGATGAGCGGGTACGGTGTCGCCCATTCCGACGCCGGCGGCTACACCACCATGGGGCCGATGACCCGCGGAAGGGAACTGATCATGCGCTGGGAGGAGATGAACGCCTTCTCGCCGTTAATGCGGAGCCACGAGGGCAACCAGCCCGCAAGGAGCGTGCAGTTCGACGCGGATGACGAGCTTCTGGACCATCTCGCGCACTGCGTCCGAATGCACACGGCCTTAAAGCCGTATCTCTGTCAGCTTATGCGCGAGGAGGCGGAGCACGGAACTCCGGTGATGCGCCCGCTGTTCTATCATTACGACGAGCCGCGCGCCTTCACGGAGAAATACGAGTATCTCCTGGGGCGGGACGTGCTCGCGGCACCGGTGATCGTCGAGGGCGCCGCTGTCAGGGAAGTTTACCTTCCGGAGGACCGCTGGGTCCATCTCTTCACCGGCAGGGAATACGGGGGAGGCACGCATGAAGTGCCCGCGCCCATAGGACAGCCGCCGGTGTTCGTGAGGCGGGACGCGGCAGGTTTTGACCTTCTGATGAAGGCCGCGGATTTGATGTAACAAAGGGGGTTGCGCGATGAGCAAGAAAGGAAATACGGAGAGAAGCACGGGAAACAGGCTTCCCGTGAGCAATTATGTCGGCTACGCCATGGGCGACATGGCTGGTGTGATTACCTTCGGCACCATAGGATCGTTCCTGCAGATGTTCTATACGGACATCCTGCATATCCCGCTTGTCAGCATCACGGTGCTGATGATGGTCGCCCGCATCTGGGACGCGGTGAACGACCCGATGTGCGGCGCGCTCATTGATTCCAGGAAGCCGACGAAATACGGGCGTTTCCGCCCCTATGTCTTCTGGTTCTCCATCCCGCTCGCCGCGGCGTTCATTCTCACCTTCTTAAAGATTCCGGGGCTCTCCCAGGGGCAGTACCTTCTCTATGCCTACATTACCTACATACTTTACGGGATGATGTACACTGCGGTGAACATCCCCTACGGCTCCATGGCGTCGGCAATGACGGAGGACTTAAGCGAGCGCTCCACGCTCTCGGTGATCCGCTCCCTCGGCGCGGGTTTCGGCACCGCCTTAAGCCAGATCCTGCTCCCGCTATTCGTCTACAGCACGGTTGCGGGCGGAGCAAAGGTTCTCGACGAGCACAAACTCTTCCGCGGCGTACTCATCCTCGCCGTGCTGAGCGCCGTGATCTACTATTTCTTCTTCCGCCTCACCCGCGAGCACATCGCCGCTCCGGAGACCCAGGAGAAGCAGCACCTTGTCAAAACTTTCCTGATCCTTATAAAGAACCGGCCCTTCATCACGCTCTGCCTGGCTTCCATGCTGCTGATCGCCGGCTCCATGTACACGCAGACGATCTTCAATTACCTCTTTAAAAACTACTTCGAGAAGCCCGGGCTCTTCTCCATGGTGACCATCGCTACCTACCTGCCCATGCTGATCCTCATGCCGTTCACCGGTAAGCTGGTGAACCGCTTCGGCAAGAAGGGCGTATGCGCCTTCGGCAGCATCTTCGCCGCGGCGGCATACCTCATCCTCTTCTTCATGCACACGCATAACCCGTATCTCTTCCTCGCCGTCGTGATCATCAGCGGCTTCGGCCTGTCCTTCTTTACCCTGGAGGTCTGGGCGATGGTGACCGACGTCATCGATCATTATGAAAAACTGAACCGCCGCCGGGACGAGGGCACGACCTACGCGAGCTTCTCCTTCTTCCGCAAACTCGGGCAGACCCTTGCCGGCATCGGCGCCTCCATGGCGCTGGCCGC
>OMSM01000322.1 GCA_900313745.1 uncultured Lachnospiraceae bacterium | reverse complement strand
GGTGCACGATTTCCTGACCGTAGGCGCGGCGGCTCCCCTTCAGGAGGCCGCGGTCACCGCGCTCCGGTTCCCGGAGAGCTACTATACGGAACTGAACCGGCTCTACACGGAAAAGCGGGACCGGTTCCTGAAAGGGCTCGACAGCATCGGCCTCAGGCACAATGTCCCGGAGGGGACCTACTTCGTCATGGTCGATATTCAGGAATTCCTGGACCTCCCCGCGTTTCAGGGGATGACAGACCTCCGGTTCTGCGAATGGCTCGCGGAACACATCGGCGTCGGCGCGGTCCCGGGTTCCAGCTTTTTCCATGAGGACGTGAACAACCTGATCCGCCTGCATTTCGCGCGCGGGAACGAGGTCCTCGACGAGGCTGTCCGGAGGCTCGCAAAGCTCGCGGAGTACAGGCAGTAAGCTTCACCGCACGGAGTGCAGGCAGTAGGCTCTGCTGCTGGAAAGTACCGGCAGCTGCTTGAATGCCTGGAATGCCGGCAGAAACTTCCACGGAAAGGATCATCATGAACAATACCTTCTTCGCCGCGCTTTCGCGGATGAAATATATTGAACGCTGGGCGCTCATGCGCTCTTCCCGGCCGGAGAACCTCTCCGAGCATGCCATGGAGGTCGCCATGATCGCGCACGCGCTCTGCACGATCGGGAACGTACGCTTCGGAAAGGAGCTGGACGCGGACCGGGCGGCCGTGGTGGGACTTTTCCACGACGCCTCGGAGATCATCACGGGCGACATGCCCACGCCGGTCAAATACTACAGCGACGATATCCGCTCCGCCTACAAAAAGGTCGAGGCGGTCGCTGAGCTCCGGCTCCTTGACAAGCTCCCGGACGACATGCGCCCGGTCTACGCCGAGCTCTTCGAAGCATCCGGGGCGCCCGGCCATGATCCGGCTTCTGAGAACGCCGTCTACATGCGGCGGCTCGTCAAGGCCGCGGACAAGATATCCGCGTACATCAAGTGCCTTGAGGAGGAGACCGCCGGGAACACGGAGTTCCGCACCGCGAAGCGGACCATCGAAGCAGCGCTGATCCGGCTCATGGAAGAGCTTCCCGAGGTAAAGGTCTTCGCGGAGGACTTCCTCCCGCCCTACGGCCGCACCCTCGACGAGCTCTCATGACCTTCGGCCATGGGGACTGTCCCCATGGCTAAACAGTCGTTCTATTAATCAACACAAAGTGGCTTTTGTGTTGGACCATGGGGACTGTCCCCATGGTCGAAAATTAAGCAATTCCATCAGATTTTTTTCACAGATTTTTCGCATTCTTCGTTCATACTGGAGTCACACAGATCTTTGGGTCCGGGGAAGGAGGGTATCATGAAGAAATTTCTGACTTTGCTGGCGGGGTTCCTGACGTTATGCATGCTGCTCACGGCCTGCGGCGGTCCGGGGCGCTCGTCCTATATGGCAGGCGGTGCCAGGGCTCCCATGGAGGAGGCTTCCTATAAGATGGCGCCGCAGGCGGCTCCCGCTGCATCCTACGCGGAAAACAGCGCGGCTGATTTTGATGTCTACGAGACGACGGCCGCTGCCGGAACGTATGAGGACGAGGGCGGCGGATCGGCACCGACCGCTTCCAACATCAAGCTGATCCGGAATATAGACCTCCGGATCAAGACGGACGAGGATAATGTTTCCGCCATTACCAGCGCCCTGAGCGCGCGCGCGGAGTCCTACGGCGGCTACGCGGCGTCGAAGAGCATCGACGTGTCGGAGAACAGCACCTCCGGCTTTCTGAGCGTAAGGGTCCCGGAGGGCAAGGCGGACGCGTTCCTTTCGGATCTCCAGGCGGACGGCTACAACGTAGTCTACATCTCCGACAACTCCGAGGACGTGACGCTCCGCTATACCGACACCGCGGCGCGGATCCAGGTCCTTGAGACCGAGCAGAAGAATTACATGCGGTACCTCGAGGACGCGAAGTCCGTCGAGGAGACCATGACGGTGGAGCGCGAGCTCCGCGAGGTCACGAGCGAGCTCGAATCCCTCCGCGCGCAGATGCGGACGCTCAACAACCAGATCGATTTCACCACGATCACCATCAATATCTACTACAACTCCTACGCGGTCCCGACGACCGGCGACCGCTGGAAGGAAACCTTCCAGCGCGCGGGCGAGAGCCTCCAGGAGGGCTTCATGGATGTGATCGAGATGTTCTGTGAGCACCTGATCCCGTTCCTCGGCATGATCCTCATGGCAGTCATCGGTGTCCGCTTCGGCCTCTTCTTCCTGCGTCTTTTCAAGGTCGTCGGAAAGAACGGCACCGGCAAGGCTCCTTTCTTTAAAAAGAAGGGCGCGAAGGGCCAGGCGGAAGCTCCGGAGGTCCCGGACAAGCCCGCTGACCCGAAGGCTTAAAGAGTCACATACAAAGCACAGAATCTCATACAAAACACAGGCAGCTGTCCCGGGACCCGGGGCGGCTGCCTGTGTTTTTATTATCTTTTCATTTCCCGCCGGACCTCTTCTGACCTGAGATCCCGCCGGGGCTTTCTTTCCTCAGCCTCTTCCAGGGCTTTCTTTCCTTTGCCTCTGCCTGGGCTTTCTTTCCCTGGTCTCTTCCGGGCCTTTTCCTGCCTTGATTCTGCCAGTCTCTTCTTACTTGACTTCTTACCCTGGCCTCTGCCGGATCTTTTTTACTTAATGAACTTCACTTGGGCGCTGATCTTCTCGATCTGCTCGTCCTTTTTCTTATTGTACTCGATCTTCTTCTCCTCGAAGTAGTTCCTGCCCTGCGCGTCGATCGACACGATCAGGGGACCGAACTCCTTCACCCTGCAGTTCCAGAGCGTCTCCGGCATGCCGAGGTCTCTCCACTCGGCGCGCTCGATCTCCTCGACAGCGACTGCCGCGACGACCGCGTTGCCGGCCGGGATGACCACATGGATGCAGCCGAAGTCCTTGCAGGCCGCGGCGGTCTGCTCCTTCATGCCGCCCTTGCCCACGATGACGCGCACGCCGGTCTTCTTGACGAACTCGTACTCGAACTTCTCCATACGCATGGAGGTGGTGGGGCCG
>OMSM01000241.1 GCA_900313745.1 uncultured Lachnospiraceae bacterium | reverse complement strand
GAGGGCATGGTGGCCGCGATCGCGGCGAAGGACGGCCAGAACAAGTTCGGCTACAAGAGCATCTCCGGACTTGCAGGTCCCGAGATCTTCACGGAGCTGGAGGACAAGGTGCAGGGCGCGGTGGATTCCGCGATGGAAATGCTCGCCGCCGACCGCATCGTCCCCGGCGAGTATGAGATCATCTGCTCCCCCGAGGTCTCCGGCCTTCTCGCTCACGAGGCCTTCGGCCACGGCGTGGAAATGGATATGTTCGTCAAGGGCCGCGCCCTGGGGGCGGAGTACATCAACAAGCGCGTCGGGTCCGATCTGGTCACCATGCACGAGGGCGCCCTCTGCGCGGAGGACGTCACAAGCTACGCCTTCGACGACGAGGGAACTCCTGCGGGCGACGTCACCGAGATCGATCACGGCATCTTAAGGACCGGCATCTGCGACGCCCTGAGCGCGGCGAGGCTCGGCACCAAACCCACCGGCAACGGCAAGCGGCAGAATTTCGAGCACAAGGTCTACACCCGCATGACCAACACTATTTTCGACTCGGGAAGTGATACCCTGGAAGACATGATCCGCTCGATTAAATTCGGCTACCTCCTCGAGGGCATGGAGAGCGGTATGGAGGATCCCAAGCACTGGGGCATCCAGTGCATCATCCAGCTCGGCCGCGAGATCAAGGACGGAAAACTCACCGGGAAAGTGGTATCGCCAGTCATCATGACCGGTTATGTCCCGGATCTGCTCGGCAATATCTCCATGGCGAGCGGAGACCGCGAGGTCTTCGGCAGCGGCGGCTGCGGCAAGGGACACAAGGAGTGGGTCAAGGTCTCCGACGGCGGCCCGTATCTTAAAACGGTCGGGAGGTTAGGATAATGGATAAAATCATCGAAATGCTGAAGGCTTCCGGCGCGGATGCCTGGGAAATCATCGATACGAAGACGAAGGGATGGGAGTTTTACTTTATCCGCCACCGCCTGGACCAGAACCGGGCGAAGGACGTGGAACACATCCTGGTGAAGGTATACAAGCTTCACGGCGGGGATCCCGCCGAAGGAGCTGAGGCTGCCGCCGCGCAGTACATGGGCGTCGCCTCGACGGAGTTTTCCCCCACAGACTCCCCGGAGGAGATGAAGAAGGCTATCGACAGCCTGGTCTATAAGGCTTCTCTCGTCAACAACCCTCCTTACCGGCTGAATACGCCCAAAACCGCCGTGCCTCTGGAAAACCCTCTCCGCCCTCTCTCCGAGGAGGCAGCGGATTTCATCGGGACGATGAACCGCATCGCGGAGACGGACACGGAGGATCTCAACAGCTATGAGATCTTCACCAACGCTGTTGAGCGACGCCTCGTTAATTCCGAGGGTATCGACATCACGGAGCGCTATCCCTCCTCCATGGTGGAAGTGGTCATCAACGCCCGGAAGGACGGCCATGAGATTGAGCTCTACAGACTCTATGACCAGGGTTCCTGCGACAGCGATGGCTTAAAGCGCGACGTGGACGAGCTGCTGCAGTTCGGAAAGGACCGCCTCAGGACAAAACCGACCCCCGCCCTCGGCGAAGCCCCTGTGGTGTTCTCGACCGACGCTGCGGTTCAGATCTATGCCTACTTCCTGGACAACCTGAATACGGCCTACCAGGTAAGGCATTTAAGTCCCTTCGTGATCGGAAGTCCCATTGCGGAGGAAATCCGCGGCGACAGGATCACACTGGAATCCGTTCGCGTGCTTCCCGGCTCTCCGGAGAACTTCGCCTATGACGGTGAGGGTGCCCCGATCCGGGATGCAGTGCTCATTGAGGACTCGGTGCCGAAGGAGTTCGTCGGCGGCCGGATGTTCTCCCAGTACATGGGGCTGGAGGACGCCTTCTCGGTATCCAACTGGCGCGTCAGGGGCGGGGCAAAATCCGCCGATGAACTCCGCACCGGACGCTTCCTGGAAATCGTGGAATTCTCCGATTTCCAGGTGGATTCCATGACCGGCGACATCTTCGGGGAGATCCGGCTCGGCTATTTCCACGACGGGGAGGGCAATGTCACTCCTGTTTCCGGCGGCTCCGTCTCCGGAAACATGGCGGACAACGTCCCCGGGATGTATCTCTCCAGGGAGACCAGGCGCTACTCCTGCGCGGAGATTCCTTCGGTCACCAGACTGGAGAAAATATCCATCGCAGGAGCGGCAAAGGACTAATCGCAAAGCGATCGGATAGGCCGGCTGATGCTGCCCATCCGATCGCTTTATTCTTCTCTGTATTCTTCATCCGGTTCCGTCTCAGCTTCCTCCGCCGGACTCGTACTCCACTTCTTCCAGATATGGATCCGCAAAGGAAAGCAAGCCTCCAAGTCCCTCCAGTTCGTAGTAGTGCCAGGTGTTGTGTCCGGTTGAGACCTCGTAATTGTGCAGATTGAGGCTGAATCCTTTCCAGGAGCCGTCCTCCCAGGACAGGATGATATAGTTGTAATTATCGGTTACGAAGGTATCAACCTCGTCGCCGATCCGGATATCCTTAAGAAGCGAGGACGCCTCCGCGAGTCCGTTTTCCTCAGTGAATACCGCTTCCCTCAGGTATCCTCCCTGATCGATGCCGATCCGGATTTCCGACGGCGGATTGCTGTTAAAGTCCGCGGCCGTGATTCCCCCCGCCTCGATCAGCAGCTGTCCCTTCTCCGGCAGCACCACAGGAGGCAGCTCCTCTTCCGTGAGGACACTCCGGATGCTTACGCTTACCGCCTTCGGCTCCCCGTCCAGTTTTCTACGGTAGCCGTCCAGGTCAAAATCCATATGTCCTCCTGCCGGAATTGCCTCCGTCTCCCCGTAATACCTTGGTGAAAAGACCCAGAGCTCGGCGCCGTCCCCGTCCAGGATATGAAGATCATAGCCGACCTCCATGATCCCTGTGCCGGAAAGGTTGTCGATTGATACCCTGAAATCGAAAAAGGAAACACCGTAATCGTTCTTCTCGGTGATTTCCGCATTCTCCAGCGTGACCTTAACGCCGTTCAGCTCCGCAGTGTTATCTTTAAGCTCCAGGCTCCCGCATCCGGTGAGCCCGCCGTAGGTCAGTATGACCGAGGTCACCCACACCGCGATTTTGTGTATTAATGAGCTGTTCATCCCGGTCTCCTCCCTGTTTCAATCCGCTTATCTTCCGGCCCCAGGCAATCAGTCCCGCCATGCCGCACCGGCCGCTCCCGGAAATCAGTCCTGCCGCACCGGCTTAAGCGGCACCTCGCGGAACATTTTCTCCACTATTGATTTATATTCTATCACGCTTTTCGCATGTCTCGCCTTCATCACAAAGCGCTCCCCGCCTTCAAAACTCTGCCCGAGCCAGCTGATCAGCTCCTTCATCTTGAAGAGCACCGGGGTCTCTCCGGAGAGCTCGCCGCGATAGGCCTCAATGAGGTCATTGTGAAATTTCCGCAGAGTCCTGAGCCTGTCTGCTCCGTTTTCCGGATCCGCCTCGGCAGGCTCCTCCCGCCGGCTCATGCCTGCGCCCGGAAGCTCATTGCAGAGTCCCGGATTAATAAGGAAGCCCCTTCCGATCATGATGCCCTCGATGCCGGGGAAGGCCTTCCCCACGTGCTCGGCATCCTCAGGGCTTCTCACTTCTCCGTTAAAAACAATAGGGATTCCCGCTTTTTCCGCCGCTTCCGCGGCAAACCTGAAGGCATCCCCGTGCACCTCCCCCTGATAGAATTCCTCCCGCACCCTTGGGTGGAGGATCAGTTTTGACAGGGGATAACGGATGAAGACCTCCATAATCGCGGGGAACTCCGCCGGATCTGCGATGCCGATGCGGCTCTTTGCCGAGATGCGTACCGCACTTCCGCGCCGCGACAGCCCGTTAAAGACTTCGTCAAAGAAGCGGTCAAGCCGCGAGGGATCCTCCAGCATTCCCGCGCCGCGGTGATGGCTCACCACCGTGGAGGCCGGGCAGCCGAGGTTCAGGTTCACCTCCCCGTATCCCCGCTCCTCCATCTCGCCGGCCGCCCAGATGAAGGCGTCGGCGCTGTTCGTCAGCACCTGGGGAACCGTCGGAATTCCGGCGTTGTTCACAGGGTCAATGTCACGCTTCTCGCGTCCGGAGAAGTTTTTCGTGCGGTT
>OMSM01000143.1 GCA_900313745.1 uncultured Lachnospiraceae bacterium | reverse complement strand
TCCGCCGGACGCCCGGTCTATGCTTGTTTTCCCTATTCCAGACACGCCGCGGCGCGGCGGAGGATCTCCGCCTTTACATAGCCGAGACCCTTTCTGCGGTCGGCGGTCAGGTTCTCCACAAGTCCGCTGTCGTGCAGGAAGTACAGGTCGGCATGGGCCACATCGGCAAGAGGCTGGCCATTCACGCATTTGCGGATCAGGTACAGGAAGCCCCGGATCAGCATGGTGTCGCTCTCCGCCTCCAGATAGAAGCGGCCGTCCCTTGCCTCGCTTTGAAGCCAGACGTGCGATTGGCATCCCTTCACCTCTTCACAGGCAAGTCGCGCCTCCTCCCCCATCACCGGGAGGAAAGACGACAGCCTGAGCAGATAGGCGTACTGGTCAAAAGGATCCTCCAGCCGGGCAAAATCCCGGATGATCCCATCCTGGATCTCTTGAATGGCATTCAAAGACTCCGCCTCATTTCTGCGATGCGGACGAGGGATGCGCAAAAGCGGTCGATCTCCTCCTCCGTGTTGTAAAACGCCGGGGACATGCGTACGGTCCCGCTCACGCCGAGCGCATCCATCAGCGGCTGGGCGCAGTGGTGACCCGCCCTGACCGCGATGCCGAGCCGGTCGAGCAGTGCCGCCGTGTCGAAGGAATGGAGCCCCTCGACCGCAAAGCTCAGGCAGCCGCGGCGCTCAGGCGGGGAACCGAAAACACGGATCCCGTCCATTGCGCGAAGCGAATCCTCTGCCCGGTCCAGGAGCATCCGCTCCCGCGCCGCGATCTCGTCTATCCCGAGCTCCTGCAGATAGTCCAGCGAGGCGCCGAAGCCGAGGATGCCGGAGATGTTGGGTGTGCCGGGCTCGAATTTGGCCGGGAGCTCCGCGAAGCGCGTCTCCCCTGCCGTCACGCTGTCGATCATTCCGCCGCCGTAGGCCGAGGGCGGGAGCTTCTCAAGCATGGCCTCTTTCCCGTACAGGACGCCCACACCGTTCGGCCCCAACATCTTGTGCGCCGAAAAGCAGAGAAAGTCACAGTTGAGCGCGCGCACGTCCAATCGCCCGGCGCGCGTGGTCTGGGAGGCGTCGATCAGAACCGGCACGCCCTTTGCGTGCGCGGCGGAAACGATCTGCCCTACGGGGTTGACCGTGCCGAGCACGTTGGACACCGCCGTCAGGGCGAGCAGCGCCGTGTTCTCATCCACAAGGCGTACGAGCGCCTCGCGGTCGAGTTCGCCGCTCTCTGTAATCGGAACGACGCGGAACGCCAGCCCCCGGTCATGGCAGAGCTGCTGCCATGGCACGAAGTTGGAGTGGTGCTCCATTTCCGTCACCACGATATTCGCCCCGTTCGCAAGTCCGGCGCGGCCCAGAGACGCGGCGAGCAGGTTGATCCCCCCTGTCGCTCCGGAGGTGAAGATGATCTCCCGCTCGCTCTCTGCGTTCAGAAATCGCGCGGTCTGCCCCCTCACGCGCTCAAGCTGATCCGTCGCCTCCTCGCTGAGCAGGTGCGCCCCGCGGTGGACATTGGCGCAGCTGTGCGCATAGTAGTCGGCAATCCGCTCCGCGACGCACAGGGGCAGCTGCGTCGTCGCCGCGTTGTCGAGGTAGACAAGCGGCTTTCCGCGGCACTCCCGATTCAGGATCGGAAAGTCGCCGCGAATATCATCGATCGTTCTCTTCATCCGACCCTTCCCTGCTTTCGCAGCTCGTCAAAGACAAGGTCCCCAAGATCATCCAGCGTCTCGATCATGGCAGAGGGCATGGCCGGCAGCTCGATATCGAGCTGCTTCTCAATCTGCCGGAACAGCAGCACCTTCTTCGCCATCAGAGAGGTGGAGCCCATGCAGTCCTTCGACGTGTCAAGCGTCCGAACCATCTCCCGGGAAATCCCGGCCGTCACGGCAATACTCCTCTCCGCGATCTGGTCGAAGCTGAGTCCGCTCACATCCTCTCCCTCCAGAAAATAACGGATCAGAACGAAGGAGGCGATGCGGCTGCGGACGAACTCCCGCGTCAGCGGGGCGCTCTGCCTGATCTCCTCGATGCAGCGTCCTGAGCGCGCTTTTGCGCTCAGGATCTGCTCGAGGGCTTCTCTCTCTTCCTGCATACTCTTAAACGGACATCACGGCCTCGATGCCGAGAATATCCGCCATGGCCTTGAGTTCTTTGGTGTAATCGCCGTAGACCAGCGGCAGGTGCATGCCAAAGCTGCACTGCTTGTCGAAAAGGTCGTCCGCATTCGGCACGCGCACGATGATCGGGCCGCCGCAGCCCTGGGTGCGGTAGGCCGCGCCGCCCTCGACCACGCCGCGTGCGATCAGGATCCGGCTGCCGTCCGGAGAGAAGCGGCAGAGAGTGACCGGCGTTCCCGCGTCGCGGTTCCAGTCATAGCGAATGATCGCGCCGAATCCCTGATCCTGCGCGAAATGGCGAAGCGCATAGGGGGCGTTGCTGTTGGGATCCGGCATGCGTCTGTGTGCGATGGAGTGGGCGATGTAGTACAGATTCTCGGGATCTTTTCCCAGCTTCTCCAGCTCCTCCGGCGCGGCAAGGCGGATGTCGACTTTGCCGTCCCTGACCCTGACCGGATAGGAATTCCCAAGGTAGGGGCTGTGGCCGGACACCGCGATCAGCGCCTGCTCGGACAATCCGCCGCACACGTCAAACTCGCAGGTGGAGGGGATCCCCTGCTCTGCCATCAGAGAGTGCGTCAGGCAGAAGGTGATCTTCTGCTCGTTCATCCTGCGCGTGGAGCAGACGTCCGGGCAGGGGATTGAAAAGGCGTTGCAGTCCTTGAGATCCAGGTTCTTCCTGACCGTGACATAGGCGATAAGAGAGTTTTCCAGATACTCTCTGGAGACCTCGACCTCATCAGCCCCTGCCATTAGCTCGTCTGCCAGCTTTTTGACTTCGGCCATATCCTCTTCCGTCAGATCCGGCGTGACGCGGCCCGGCGTGGTGTGGTTGCCGCCCTCGACCGCGGGACTCATCTGGTCAAGCAGCTCATGGGCATTGATAAAGCGGAAGTGTACGCCGAGTCTCGCTGTGATGAGATCATAGTTGTTGAAAGAGTCTACGCTGCTGAAGGAGGTCGTGTTTCCAAACCGGGTGGCCAGCAGGAAATTCGTGCTGCGGATGACCTTTGCCGCACGAAACGCGGACAGGCGCGCCGCAAGCTGTTCCCAGCTTCTGTTTGCGTAGACCACATGTTTCTTGCCGGGTTTGTTGCGGATGGCTGCCGTCTCCGCGATGCCGCAGATCCCGTCCGGAGAATAGAGCACAGGCTTGTCAAAGCGCTCGATCATTTCGATAAAGAGGTCATCTGTGCCGATCCTGGGATGGGCGACGATGACGTCCGCCTCGGGGACGACTTT
>OMSM01000398.1 GCA_900313745.1 uncultured Lachnospiraceae bacterium | reverse complement strand
GGCGATCCGCGAAATGGTGACGCCGGTGGAGGGCGAAGAGGACTGGGAGCACTTCCAGCGCCAGGTTGATTACTACTTCCTCTACGATATTGAAAAGGACGGTACTCCGGAGATGCTGATCCGAAGAGGCGGGTCGGAGGCCGGAGCTACGCTGGAGATTGTGACCTTTGACGGACAGGACGCCTTAAGCTGCAAGACAGAAGAGGGCTGGGACAGGCTCGGAGCCGGACATACGGGCTATTACACAATACCCGGAAGGAACGGAGTGCTTCTCTGGAGAGGCCACATGGGCTACTCGGAGATGTGCGAGGTGACCCTGGAATACGTCGACCTTACGACGGAAGTTGTCTTTACCGAGGACCTGAACGAGAAGCTGCAGGAGGATGAGAATGCTTATTACACGCTGCCCGATGAGGTAATCCCCGGCTCGGTTGAGCTGTCCATGTTCTATCCGCAGAGCCTGCTTCCCATCGACTACTACGAGTTCTGGAGCGAGCTGTCCGGGGAGTTTGATCCCACAAGTCCCGCTGTTCCTACGGCGCTTGATCCGGCGGATCCCTACGGCGCATGGATTATCCGCATGGCCTCGGGAGCGGAAGAGGAAGCCTCGGACGAAATTCCCGACTGGATGAAAGAGGTCATCGAGATGGACGAGTGGGTCATGGTCAGTCCGATGGACTCCTATATGAACAATGCCGGACTAATCCGTTTCGGGGACATTTTCGCGGACGGCGTCCTCTATCCTTATACCGGCGGTGATCTTCACGACACTCACTGGTATGGGGCGGACATGGACGGCGACGGAGTTGAGGAAGCGATCTGCTACCTCGCGGAATCCAACAATGACGGCGATTCCTATCGTGTGATCTTCAAACTTGAGGGAAATACCAGCGTCACAGCCTATACCGGCGTCAACTGGTCCTGGGGAAAGAGCTGCGTCACGGAGGGCGGCAAGCTCATGAGCGTGGATTATCCGGATTCCTTCCGTCCCCAGATGGTGCTGACGCGCCGCGGAAAGTCATTCCGGTTCGGGGTGTATTAATCCGGCACTTCCAGGTGGGGAGAAATATATCCTCTCCCGCCCGGACAACAGCAATACAGTGAATTAATAGCAAGAAGGCAGGTCGGAGAATAATCCGGCCTGCCTTTTTGGTGCGATTATATGCGATTGTGCGATGGCGCTGGCATATGGCTGCAGAATCTGTCAGAACTCCGCGTTGTCCTCACGGAACAGGAAGCGCAGGATCTCCGGCAGGTATTTGCCCCACGGCTTCTCATCATGGGTCTGCCTGGTGTCCAGAAGGAACATGCACTGCCTGCGGTCCAGTCCCTTCTCCTTAAGCTTCCTGTAGACAGCGAGGACGTAGTCCACGCTGGTAACGTCGATGCCCTGGTCGCCGTTGTAGAAGGCGATCCGGTGATCTTTGAGCCTTTCGAAATCGTAGCTGTCCAGATCCTCGAGCATGAGCGGCAGGGAGAACATCGGGAATCCGGGGGAGCAGACGATGGCTTTCCCGAAGACTTCCGGGTACTTGAGGATCATGTAGTAGGAGGCGGAGCCGCCGGCGGAAATTCCGCCGATGCAGGTGTGGCCGGCATCGGGAAGCGTCGCGAAGTTCGCGTCGATCATAGGTTTTAAGGTGTTCACGACGAATTCCGCGTAGAGGTCGGTCGTGCTGGGCTCATCGATGATCGGGACCGGGTGGCCGTTGACCACCGCGCCGCGTTCACCGCGCCTTAAGGGCGGTGTGAGCTCCGAGCCGCGGGTCTCGGCGGTGTCGATTGCTACGACGATGGCGGAGATCCCCTCTGAGACGCGGAGAAGTTCCAGCGCCCGGTCCGCCTGAAGCTTATGTCTTCCGTCGCCGCACTCGAAGACACCCTGGCCGTCGTGCAGGTAGATGACAGGGAAGCGCTTCTCCCCGTCGTAATCGGCCGGCAGCCAGACAAGGATGCGTCGTCTGCGGTGATCGGGGTAGGGGATCATCTCCGTCTCGAAGCAGCGGATGCTTCCGGCGGGGATCAGTTCCGGATGGTCGTAGGGATAAAACTTCAGTTCAGCTGTCATTTCCGTTCTCCTTTAAGAGTGAGAGGCTCCGGCGCCGGTGAAGCGGCCGGCCATCTGATCTAAGTAAGATAAGGGCTCTCCGCGGTATCCATCGGGTCAGGGAGGTCATCCCAGTCGCCGGGGACCGAAATCAGCCCGAAACCGGGAACACCCTGCCCCCGGGAGAAACCTCTTCCGTAGTCCCGCATTCTCCTGGTGTTCACCGCGAGCACCATGTCGCCGCCGCCCTGCAGGGGATCCATGCGGCAGCGCCTCTCCTCGCGCATGGCAAAGAGGAAGAGGTGCGGATTCACGCGGATGTACATCGCCGGCTCCTCGAAGAAGATCGCGCCCCAGCGGCGCACGCGGTCCTCAGCGTCAAACTTCGCCTCCGGAGCGGCGTCTTCCGGCACCGGCTGCATCATGCGGAGAGAGTTGCGCATGTAGCTCTCCGAGTAATAGCAGTGGGTGATGTTGACGTAAGGGGAGTAGTGCCAGGTCATTTTCTCCCCAACGAGGCTGTCGGTAAAACCGTGGCGCGCAAGGGGAGTTTTGCATCCCGGCTTCTTTATCGCGCCGAAGAGGACGCGGTGCTGGACGTGCTGGATCTTCTTCGGAAGAAGCCAGGCGTAGATTACGGTGACGAGGCTCTGAGGTTCGTCGAGAAGGAGGGTGACGCACTCCTCCCCGCGCATGAAGGCGACGAACCACACATCGTCGTCGCAGTTAAAGCACTGGCAGGAATACGCGGCGAACGGCTCGCCCTTCTTCGCGAGGATCAGCCGGTCGTCGGCGACGAAGTGAACGACATATTCCTCCAGGCTGTCCAGAACAAGAGGAAAAACTTTTCCCGCGATTCCCTTATCCGGGAAGGCGACGTAGCGCCTGCGCCCGCTGTCCTCCTCCGGCAGTGCGGGTGCGGGATCGGATTCGGCATAGAGGATCTCTCCGCCGCTTAATCCGGAATCCTCCGCGGCGTCGAGAGCCGCAAGCGCGTAATCCGCTTCCCCGAGATAGCTGCCTGGAGTTTTGCCCAGGCGGCAGTATCCGGTTCTGCGGCCCGCGGGGTCAGGCCCGGCGGAGGGCTTAAGGAGGATGCTCCGGCCCTCCCTGTCTATGCGGATCTCCGTCTCCCGCGCATCGATGACGAGATCCGCGGAGCCGGGATCGAATTCGTAAAACTCATTCTCCAGGACGGTGTACTTCGCCGAATCGAGAAGGGCGCGGTCCCGTACCACGGCGGTGACCTCAAAGCCCCGGTGGTACGCTTCCTTCGCTATCCGTTTGCCAAGGCGCGTATCCGCGCCGATCACTGCAATTCTCATATCTGTTTCCATCCTTACACGCGGTACGGGCTCTTCTCGTGCTCCACGGGAAGGTCCTCTTCGCAGGGCTCGGAATACGCGTTGAAGAATCCGAATTCCACCTTTCCGTTCTTAATAGAGAAGCAGCGCCCGTAATCACAGCCCCGGCTGAGGTTCGCGGCGAACATCAGGTTGTTTCCGCCGATCTCCGGATTGACGCGGTTCATGTTGTCCTCAACGAAGCAGAGAAGATAAAGCCCTTCCTTTATCCGGATCACGCGCATCGGCTCCTCGTAGAGCATCGGCGCGGGCCTTAGCCCGGCCCGGATCTCTTCTTCCTCCCCCGCGATTTCCTCCGGCGTGCGGAGGTCGGTCAGGGGACGGATCCGGCAGTACTTCTCTGTGTAATAGATCTGGGTGTTGATAAAACCGGTGGCGTAGTGCCAGGTGATCTTCCTGCCGGCGAGATCCCGCGTATAGCCGTGCCGCTTCACGGGGAGCGGCTGCCCGGGGACGCGGATCGCGCCGAAGGTGATGTCCACGACGGCGAGGCGGGGGCGCTTCGGGTAGAAACCGATCCGGGAGACGGCCATGGTCACGAGACTCTGCTCCTCGTCCAGCACCATGGTGACGCAGACGGGAGATTCGGTGCCGCCGAGGAGAGAGGAGACAAAGTATACCTTGTCGTCTGCCCGGAGGCAGCCGTACTCCTCGTAACGGAGAGCCTCCCCCGGCCTCCGCCACTCGACGATGTTCCCGGTGACAAACCTGAGCTCGAAGTCCTCTCCGTCATCCATCGCGAGGTGGAAGGTACGGCCGGCAAGTACAGTGTCGAGATTATGTAAAAACTTATCCGTGGATTCAAAGTGGAATTTCGTATCCGGAGACATGGCAGATCCCTCCCTGGAAGCTTAGCTTCATTTTACGATACTGTTCAGACCCATGCAGAGACGAGAGGAAGACCCTTCGGGTTCTTTCTTCATGCTCAAATACGTCCCCTCTGCATATTTGCGGGCGTAAGGGACGTACTCGTCCTTACTCAGGCATGTTATAAGGCTTCTGATATTATCCTAAATC
>OMSM01000153.1 GCA_900313745.1 uncultured Lachnospiraceae bacterium | reverse complement strand
CAGGGGACGGTTCTGTGGTCAGTTTTCTGAAAACTGACCACAGAACCGTCCCCTGGCTCTACTGAGCTCCCCGTGCTTTATTTAATCTTCATTTGACAAAACTTATGGCGGTGATTAAAGTATCGAAAGTGAGCGGAGCGGATGATCGCGGCTGCGGAGTTTTCCCGGGTCACCGGGGAGATGTTCCCCGAAAGGGTGCAGGTGAGGAAAGTCCGGGCTTCACAGGGCAGGATGCCGGATAACGTCCGGCGGAGGCGACTCCCGGGACAGTGCAACAGAGAGCAGACCGCCGCCTTATGGCGGTAAGGGTGAAAGGGCAGTGTAAGAGACTACCGCTTCTCCGGCAACGGGGAAGGCATTGCAAACCCCATCCGAAGCAAGACCGAGAAGAGGGCAACGGCCGGCCCGGCCACGCCTTCAGGTGGGTCGCTCGAGGCCGCCGGCGACGGCGGTCCTAGATAGATGATCATCCAAGACAGAACCCGGCTTACAGCTCCGCTCACTGTTATATGTATATAGGAAGAACCTGCCTGACCGGCCGCCGGAAGACCACAGGCGGAGTGCGATTAAGGAGGTACGGAAAGATGACCAAGATTGATATAGTTTCTGGATTTCTCGGTGCGGGAAAGACGACCTTGATCAAGAAGCTGTTAAAGGAAGCGCTTGCGGGACAGAAGGTCGTCCTTATAGAGAACGAGTTCGGCGAGATCGGCATCGACGGGGGATTCTTAAAGGAATCCGGGATCGAGATCCGCGAGATGAACGCCGGATGCATCTGTTGCTCCCTTGTCGGCGACTTCGCGACCTCTCTTAAGGAAGTTATGGACAAGTACGCACCGGAGCGCATTCTTATCGAGCCCTCCGGCGTCGGCAAGCTCTCCGACGTTATGAGAGCGATCGAGGACGCGGCCGAGGGTACGGAAATGGTATTAAACAGCGCAGTGGCGGTCGTTGACGGCTCCCGCGCCGGCATGTACATCCGCAATTTCGGCGAGTTTTTCGAGAACCAGATCAGCTATGCCGGCACGGTGATCCTGACAAGACAGGACAAGATGGACGACGAAAAACTGAGCCGCGCCGTGGAGCTGATCCGCGGATACAACAAGGATGCGACAATAATCACCACTGCTCTCGGCGAGCTCGACGGTAAGGTAATCCTTGACACCATCGAAAAGGCGTCGGATCTGCAGGCCTCCCTTCTTAAGGAAGTTCTCGAGGCGGATTACGATGACGACGATGATGATGAGGATGAGCACGAGCATCATCACCACCACCATGACCATGATGACGACGATGATGAGGACGGGCACGAGCATCACGACCATGATGACGACGATGATGAGGACGGGCACGAGCATCATCACCACCATCACGACCATGATGACGATGATGACGAACACGAGCACGAACATCACCATCACCACCATCACCATCACCACGGGGGAAGCGAAGGCGAGACCTTTGTGGATGAGAACGGCGTAGTGCACCATCACGGGGAGCATGACGCGGACGAGGTCTTCACCAGCTGGGGCATTGAGACGCCCAGAAAGTATACGAAGGAAGAAATCGGGGCTTTCCTTGAGGAGCTTAAAAACGAGGAGAAATACGGCTTCGTTATCCGCTCCAAGGGTATGGTGCCCTCCCCGGACGGAGAGTGGATCCACTTCGACTATGTGCCGGGTGAGCAGGAGATCCGCACCGGCGCCGCGGATGTCACGGGCAAGATCTGCGTGATCGGCGCGGACTTAAAGGACGAGGAGCTCGATCATCTCTTCACCAGATAAGGTGTTTCCTTAAGGGAGAACGGAGAGAACTATGGTACCTGTATATGTGATTAACGGATTTCTGGACAGCGGGAAGACCACGTTTTTTGCCTACACGATCGGACAGCCATACTTCCGCACGCCGGGTACGGACCTGGTGATCCTCTGCGAAGAGGGGGAGGTGGAGTACGGCCCCAAACTCTTAAAGCGCACCAACACCGAGCTGGAGGTGATAGACCGCGAGGAGGATTTCACTCCGGCGAAGCTGATGGAGCTCAACGCGAAGCACCGCCCGGAGAGAGTGCTCATCGAGTGGAACGGCATGTGGAGTTTTAAAAACTTCCGCCTGCCCAAAGCGTGGAAGCTGGAGCAGCAGATGACCGCGATCGACGCGTCCACGTTCTCCATGTATTTCACCAACATGAAGTCGCTTCTGGCGGAGCAGATCCGGGGATCGGAGCTCATCATGTTCAACCGCTGCGACGGCATCGATGAGAAGACGCTGGTCTCCTACAAAAGAAATGTGAAGGCCTTAAATCCCCAGGCAGATCTGGTATTTGAGGACAAAAACGGCGAGATCGACATGACTCTGGAGGAGGATCTCCCCTTCGACATCCATCAGGATCCGATCCTGCTTGAAGGCCTCAATTACGGCCTGTGGTATATCGACGTCACGGAGCATCCGGACCGCTATGTCGGGAAAAACATCACCTATACCGGCATGGTCATGAGACCGGGCAATTTCCCGAAGGGATACTTTGTCCCCGGAAGGATGGCGATGGCCTGCTGCGCGCAGGACATGAATTTCCTCGGGTATGCATGCAGGTACGACAGGGCGGACGAGGTGAAGGACAGGGACTGGGTCAAAGTGACGGCCAGGGTGGATTACCGGGAATTTCCCGAGTATGACGGAAAAGGGGTAGTTCTCGACGCCTCGTCGGTGGAAAAGACCAAGGCGCCGGAGAAGCAGGTCATCGATTTCACCCAGGCGTAGAACAGCGGGGTGCGGTCAGCTAAGAAGCTTCCGCGGATCTGAGCAATAGAAAACCGCCGTCCGGAGAGGGCCGGACGGCGGTTTTATCATTCCTTTGTTCCGATGGGAATCAGTCCATCTTATCCACAGCGGCGGAGAGGCGGGAGACCTTCCTGGAAGCGGTGTTCTTCGCGAGAACGCCCTTGGTCTCGGCCTTGTCGATGGTGGATGCCGCATTCTTAAGTGCGGTCTTTGCTGCTTCCTTGTCGCCGGCAGCAATAGCGGTGTTCACCTTCTTGACGGCGGTCTTCACGCCGGACTTGACTGCCTTGTTGCGCTCAGTTCTCTTAGCGCTGGTAAGGATTCTCTTCTTGGCAGACTTAATATTTGCCATTCCTCGTTACCTCCGAAATAATGATAATCTGAAGTCGTCGTTCAGGAACAGTGTTTCGGCAAAGTTCCCGGTATATTCAAGTCCGGACACGGACGTCTTGAATACGCATACGAATGTATTCTAGTAGAGGAGTTTTCGCTTGTCAACAGGAATATGAGATGTGCGGCACACTTAAAATATGCTATAGTTTTAATGTTTGCTGACCTGAATTCTATCACAGAGGGATGAAATTGAAGACTCAGTTTGATCATATCCGCAATTTCTGCATTGTTGCCCACATCGACCACGGCAAGTCCACTCTTGCCGACCGGCTCATCGAGAAGACCGGCGTGCTCACAAGCCGTGAGATGACGAGCCAGGTCCTCGACAACATGGACCTGGAGCGCGAGCGGGGCATAACCATCAAATCCCAGGCGGTCCGAATGGTCTACCATGCCGCAGACGGGGAGGAATATATCTTAAACCTCATCGACACCCCCGGCCATGTGGACTTCAATTACGAGGTCAACCGCTCCCTCGCCGCCTGCGACGGTGCGATCCTCGTCGTTGACGCTACCCAGGGAATACAGGCCCAGACCCTTGCCAACGTCTATCTGGCTCTGGATCACGACCTGGAGGTCTTTCCTGTGATCAATAAGATCGACCTCATCAGTGCAAGACCGGAGGAGGTCAGGAAGGAGATCGAGGACGTGATCGGCCTCGACGCGTCGGATGCGCCCTTAATCTCCGCGAAGAGCGGCATCGGTATAGAGGAGGTTCTGGAGGACATCATTTCGAAGCTTCCCGCGCCTGAGGGAGATCTTGAAGCCCCGCTGAAGGCGCTGATCTTCGACTCGCTCTACGACTCCTACAAGGGTGTCGTGGTTTTCGTGCGCGTCCGCGACGGCGTGCTGAAGAGGGGAATGAAGGTAAAACTCATGGCCACCGGCGCGGTTTTCGAGGTGGTGGAGGTGGGCTATTTCGGCCCCGGCCAGTTCATTCCCTGCGACGAGCTTCCTGCGGGCATGGTGGGGTACTTCACTGCCTCCATCAAGAATATCAAGGACTCCCGGGTCGGCGACACCGTTACCGGTGCGGAGAATCCCTGCCTGGAACCGCTTCCCGGATACAAGAAGGCCCAGCCCATGGTTTACTGCGGCCTCTATCCCTCCGATACCCAGAAATACCCGGATTTAAGAGACGCACTGGAGAAGCTTCAGCTGAACGACGCGGCGCTCTCCTATGAGCCGGAAACATCCGTCGCACTGGGGTTCGGCTTCCGGTGCGGCTTTCTCGGGCTGCTTCATATGGAGGTGGTGCTTGAGCGCCTGGAGAGAGAGTACGACCTTGACCTGATTTCCACCGCCCCCGGCGTAGTTTACAAGGTTTTCAGGACCGACGGGGAGATGATCGAGCTGACAAATCCCTCCAATCTGCCGGATCCCTCGGAGATCGAGCACATGGAGGAGCCCATCGTCAGCGCGGAGATCATGGTGACCACGGAGTTCATCGGACCGATCATGCAGCTGTGCCAGGAGAGAAGGGGAAGGTACCTTGGCACGGATTACATCGAGCAGACGCGCGCGATACTGAAGTACGAGCTCCCGCTCAATGAGATCATCTACGACTTCTTCGACGCTCTCAAATCCAGGTCGAGGGGATATGCGTCCTTTGACTACGAAATCAAGGGATACGAGACGTCAAAACTCGTCCGGATGGACATTCTTGTCAACAAGGAGGAGGTCGACGCGCTCTCCTTCATCGTGCATGCGGACGGCGCATATGAGCGAGGCAGGAAGATGTGCGAGAAATTAAAGGACGAGATCCCGCGCCAGCTCTTCGAAGTGCCGATCCAGGCCGCCGTGGGCGGGAGGGTCATCGCGAGGGAGACCGTCCGGGCAATGCGCAAGGACGTCCTTGCCAAGTGCTACGGCGGCGATATCTCCCGGAAGAAGAAGCTTCTGGAGAAGCAGAAGGAAGGCAAGAAGCGCATGCAGATGGTCGGAAGCGTGGAGATCCCCAAGGAGGCCTTCATGAATGTGCTCAAGCTCGACAGCGGGGACTGACCCGCAGTGTGCATGAAGACGAAGAAACCGGTATCCCTTTACATCCATTATCCGTTCTGCGTGCGCAAGTGCGCTTACTGCGATTTTCTCTCCGCACCGGCGGACAGTAAAGTCCGCGCGGAGTATGTCCGTGCCCTGATCCGGGAGATGCGCTCGGTCCGGGAGGATGAGCGGATCAGCGGGAGGCCGGTGGATACGGTGTTTTTCGGCGGCGGAACGCCTACGCTCATGGAAGCGGAGGAGTTCCGCCTTCTTATGGACGGGATAAGGCAGCTGTTTCCGTTGGACCCGAATGCGGAGATCACCGCGGAGTGCAATCCCGGAACCGCCGGATTCCGGAAGCTTGCGGCCATGCGGGAGTGCGGGATAAACCGTCTCTCCGTCGGTGTGCAGTCCTTTACGGACAGCGAGCTTAAGCTCCTCGGGCGGATACACACGGCCGCGGAGGCAAAGGAGTGCATCCTTGCCGCAAGAAGCGCGGGTTTTGACAATATCAGCATGGATCTCATGAGCGCAATTCCCGGCCAGAGCACGGAAACGCTGACGGAGTCGCTTAAGGCCGCGGTCTCTCTCTCCCCTGAGCACCTCTCCGTCTACGGGCTGATCATCGAGGAGGGGACGCCGTTTTATGACCGGTACGCCGGAAGTCCGCCCGTGGATGAGGATACGGACAGGGAGATGTATGCGCTGACAGGAGAGTTTTTGTCCGAAAACGGGTTCGGCCGGTACGAGATCAGCAATTACGCGCTGCCCGGCCGGGAGTGCAGGCACAATACCGGCTACTGGACGGGGCACGACTACCTTGGGATTGGCACCGGGGCGGCATCTCTTATCGATCACACTCGGTTTTCCAATACAAGCTCGCTTTCTTTGTATCTCGATCCCGACAGGCAGGGCGAAATACGCGGAGAAGAGGTGCGCCTCACCAGAAATGACCGGATTTCCGAGTTCATGTTCCTGGGGCTCAGAATGACTGAAGGCATCAGTGAAGCGGAGTTTCTTTCCCGCTTCGGCGAGGATATCGACAATGTATTCGGAAGTGAACTCGCAAAGTACGCGGGACTGGGCTTCATCCTCCGGGACGGCGGCAGGATCAGGCTCTCGCCGGGGGGAATCGATATCAGCAATACCATCATGGCGGATTTCATGTTAGAATAGTCTACATCTATCTGCGGCACGCCAGACCCGGCCGTTTCGCCGCAGCAGGGCCGCGCGGCTTCTCCGCCGTCCCATGTTCCCGTTCTGTGTTTATTGATAAGGATCTGAACGTATGCTGAATTTATTAGTGCGCAATGCAAAACTGTACCTTTCCGCAGTGTTTTTTACCCTCGCGGCCGCGTTTCTTGTCCCCTCGCTTCCGTCTTCCGCGGCAGAGGTGAGAAAGGGAATTGACGTATCCTCCTGGCAGGGAGAGATCAACTGGGGTGCGGTGAAGGATTCCGGGGTGGAGTTCGCCATGATACGCTGCGGCAATCTTGCTTACGGACTGGACGAGCGTTTTGTGAGCAATATAGCCGGTGCGTCCGCTGCGGGACTGAGAGTTGGAGTGTACTGCTACACCTATGCGATGACTCCCGCCGAGGCAATGCAGGAGGCAGCGTTTGTGGTCGCCCTCTGCCAGAATGCCGGGATTTCCTATCCGATCGCCATCGATCTTGAGGACTCCTGCCACAAGGAGCTTTCACCGGAGGAACAGGCCGGGATCGTCAATGCGTTCTGCACGGTGGTCTATAACGCCGGGTATACGCCGATGGTTTACTCCAATGTGAACTGGTTTAACACAAGGCTGGCCCCGGTGCCCTGGGACCACTGGGTCGCTCAGTACAACGACGTCCTGGAGTATCAGGGGGTCTACACGATCTGGCAGTACTCGGGCCAGGGTTCCGTGCCGGGAATCGCGGGCAAGGTGGATCTGGATTACTGCATTCAGGATTATGAGGCCCTGATCCCGGAATCGGGATTCCTGTCCGTCGGCGGGAATACGTTCTATTTCAGCAATTACCGGAGGCAGTTCGGTCTTAAGAATATCGGGGAGAAGCTGTATTATTTTGACCAGCTCGGCACAATGATCCAGGGATGGCTCGGCGAGGGCGGAAACCGCTTCTACTTTGATCCGGCGGACGGATGCGCTGCGGCTTCAGGCTTCCGCGTGATCGACGGCTCGACCTACTATTTCCTGCCGAACGGGCTCTCCATGACCGGACTTGCCGGAATTGAGGGAAGCCTGTACTTCTTTGACGGCGAAGGGCGGATGGTCACCGGGTGGCAGTTCATTGACGGCGGATACTATTTCTTCGGCGGGGACGGCCGCCTTGTGCAGGACGCCATATTTGAAGATGCCGCAGGGGTTCCCGTACAGGTAGATTCTGCAGGGCTCCTCGTCGCTCCGGAGGGGTATACCCCCAACTGAACTTTATAATTCTGTGGCAGCCGGTAATCTGACCTCATTCCCGAGGGTGCCGGCTGCCGTCTTTCCGGCTTCCGGGCTTTTCTTATCGTCACATTTCTGTACTGAT
>OMSM01000145.1 GCA_900313745.1 uncultured Lachnospiraceae bacterium | reverse complement strand
CCCCCTCCGTCATATCATAAGGCTATTCTCTTTTCCACAGCTTCCAGGTACGCTGCGTGCAATCCGGTTCATGCTCACGGAAGCATGTCGGTATCGCCGTAGGTTGCCTCCCAGGCAGCTGCGCGCTCGTCCATGATTGCCTGTCCGCCGGAAGCGAGGTAATCGCTGATTCCGTTGTCCCAGGTCTCATCGAACTTGTCCACAGGTGCGCTCACCGCCTGGTCATAGATCTGATCTCTCTTGCTGGAGAGAACGTCGCCGATGCCGGCCTCAGCCTCGATGTTGCCGGTCTGGACGTTGACGCCGATGCGGGAATCGGTCTTCGCGATCGCGTCCGCCTGCTCAACAAGCTCGGGCTCGATGCCTGCATAGGTGTAGGCAAGGCTCTTCACGGTCAGCTCGTCGCTCATCAGGTGCAGTCCGTTGCAGGTGATGGTGTAGTCGATGTTCATGCCGGAGTTCTGGATCGCATCGCCGGTCGCAGCCTGGATGGAGATCGCGCCGCTGTCGGTAACGGTGTGGGTCACGCCCTCTTCACCGATCTGCAGATACTGGATGGTCTCAGGCTCGGAGATGAAATCCAGGTACAGCAGGGAAGCAAGAGGCTCGTCGTTGGTGCTGGGGAAGAAAACCTTGCGGTCCACAGGGCCGGCAAGGAACTTGGTGTGGGTGCCGTTTCTGTCCTCGAAAGGATCGATCGCGACGAACTTCGCGTCCTCGCCGACCAGTCTCTTCAGGTTGGCATTAATGGAATCCTCGCCGTTGCGGAAAGGATAATCCCAGTTGTGGGAGAATGCGCCGACATAGCCGGCCTTCATCATGTCGTCCTCGGTGGTGTCGCCGCTGGAATAGATCGCGAAATCATTCCACATAAGGCCTTCGTTGTACCACTGGTTCAGGAGGCGGACCGCTTCCTTCGTGCCGTTCTGGGTGAGCTTTCTGTCGTCAAAGCCGTTGACATAGTACTCCTTGTCGCTCATCGCGGGATCAAGGAAGGACTCGATCAGGGTCGCTGCTCTCCAGCCTACGTCAAAGCTGACGGAGTAAGGAACCATCTTGTCGGCATCCGCGCCGAGAAGCTGCTCCGCATTGTCTCTGAACGCGCAGATAACCTGGTAAAACTCGTCCTTCGTGGTGGGAGCCTCAAGTCCTAAGGCATCCAGCCAGTCCTGACGGATGAAGGTGACAACGCGGTTCATGTTGGCAAGTTTTGCCTCAACTGCCCAGACATTGCCGGTAGAAGGATCCCTGTCCCAGTAAAGGTTGGTCTCGCCGAGCCAGTTCCAGAGGTTCGGAAGCTCATCCTTGTAGGTCTCAAGATAGGGAGCCAGATCGATGACGCCGCCCATATCCGCGTAGGTCTGAACCGTCGGATAGGAATAGGTCACGCAGACATCCGGTGCCGTGCCGGCAGCCAGCAGGTTGTTGATGTCGTCAACCTCGGTCCAGCGGGGAACCTTCTGATACTTGACCTCGACGTTGTGCTTCTCCAGCATCTGCTGCTGGATCCAGCGGGTGTAATCGTTGTTCTCGGGATCGGAACCGCCGTCGTTGCCGCGGTCGTAGATCTCGACGGTGATGGTCCTGGTCTCGGCGAATTTGCCGTCTACCAGCTCACCTGCCTCCTCGGCGGGTGCTTCCGCCACTGCGGCTTCCCCGGAATCACCGGCGGGAGCAGCAGGTGCAGGTGCCGCTGCGGGTGCAGCTGCGCATGCGGCAAGGGATGCCATCATCGCTGCTGCGAGCAGGACTGACAACACTTTTTTCTTCATAATGCTTCCTCCTTTTATATTTGTGCTGCGGCGGCCGGATGGCTGCCGCGTATTGCCGTTAACGGTCACTCCTTCACCGCGCCGACCATGACGCCGTGGATGAAGTACTTCTGCAGGAAAGGATAGATGCACAGAATCGGGATCGTGGAGAACATGACGATCGCCGCCTTGAGGGACTCGGAAAGGCCCGGGGCCGAGAAGCCTTCCTGGGTCGCGACCTCAACACTGTTGATGTTGTTCAGGATGTTGTACAGAAGGAGCTGCAGCGGATAATACTCCGGCTTCTTGACGTACATGAGGGCATCGGAGTAGCCGTTCCAGCGGCCGACCGCGTAGAACAGCGCGAGTGTCGCCATGACCGGCTTGGAGAGCGGGACGTAGATGGAGGCCAGAATCCGGAAGAAGGAGGCCCCGTCGATCTCCGCCGACTCCCTGAGGGAATCGGGGATGCTGTAGAAGAAGCTCCGCATGATGATCATGTTATAGACGCTTAAGCAGTACGGCAGGATCAGGACGATGGGCTTGTCCAGCATTCCGAGCTTCTGGATGAGCAGGTAGTTCGGAATCGTTCCTGCGTTGAAGAACATCGTGATGGTGATCATGACGTTGATAAAGTTGCGTCCCTTGAGCTCGGCGAAGATCAGAGGGTACGCGCAGACAGTGGTCATGAACAGGGAGACCACCGTGCTTACGGCGGTGAGCGCCACCGTGTAGAAGAACGCCCGGATATATTTGGGATCCGAGAGGACGGTGCTGTACGCACCGAAGTTCAGCCCCTTGGGAATGAGGTAGATCTCATGCCGGATCAGGTAATCCGTGCCGGAGAGCGACCTCGCGAGGAGGTTGATCATTGGCAGCACGCACAGCAGCGAGATGAATACACAGAGGATAACGAAGATCCAGTCCCCGATTTTTGCTTTTGTCGACTTGATATTGTTCATTGCAGTTCCTTTCACCGATAAAGCTTCCGCAGCACCCGTCCGGCGTCCTCCCCTCTGCCGGGGAGCTCCGGGCTTAAGCCGCGTTTACCAGAGTCCGCGCTCTCCGAGTTTCCTCGAGAGAGTGTTGGCGGCGAGAAGGAAGATCACGCCGACGACGGACTGGAAGAGGCCGACCGCGGTAGTCAGGGAGAACTGCAGTCCCTTGATACCGTATCGGTACACATAGGTGGAAATCACTTCCGCCCAGCTCATGACAAGGTTGTTCTGCAGGGCGAAGGGGCGGTCGAAGCCGGAACCGACAATATTACCGATGGCCATGATTAACAGGATCACGATGGTGGGACGGATGCCCGGAAGGGTGATGTGCCACATCTTCTGGAAGCGGCCCGCGCCGTCGACGGAAGCGGCCTCGTAAAGCTCGGAGTTGATGCCGGAGATCGCCGCCAGATAGACGATGGAGTTCCAGCCAAAACTCTGCCAGATGCCGAGGAAAATATAGGTCCATACCCAGTGTGCCGTGTCGTTCAGGAAGGGAACGGTCTGCCCGCCAAGCTTGGTGATCACCATGTTGACAAGGCCGGTACTCGGAGCGAAAAGCTGCAGCGCGATACCGTAGATGATAACCCAGGAAAGGAAGTGAGGCATGTAGGTGATGGTCTGCACCACCTTCTTGAACCTGCTGAAAACCAGCTCGTTCAGGATAAGCGCGAAGATAATCGGTATCGGGAATCCGCAGACAAGGTCCAGCAGGTTCAGGACGACCGTATTGCGCAGGGCCCTGATGAAGTCGGGATTGCTGAAGGCCTGAATGAAGTACTGCATTCCGTGGTTCTTGGCCAGGGGCATCTTCCAGACGCTCTGGACAATACTGTACTTCTTGAACGCGATCTGAACGTAGATCATCGGAATGTACTTGAAGACGATCAGATAGGTTACCGGCAGGAACAGCAGGAGGTACAGCTGCCAATACCGCTTCATGTACGAGGAAAAGCCGGTTTTTCTCTCGGAATCCGGCAGATTCTTTGCTGCTTTCATAGATTACCCCGGTTAACCAGATGAATTAAATAATTGCTTAATCCCGATAAAAAACTGCACGCCGGACTGCCGCCGGACATGCACCCTTTTTATCTATTCTGCATAAAAAATCTTATTCCAGTTCGGCGTTTATAGCAATATACACGGTAGATTCCCGCAATTAGTGAAAAACAAACCGCAATAATTGATATGCAGATCGCGCAGGACAGCTTTGGTAAAAACGATGGTAAAACGGAAATGACGAACAGGGCCTGCCGCGCGCCCGGATCCCGGTGCATGAGGCAGGCTCTGATGAGTTTAGATTTCTGATCCGCAGTATAATTACGGTTCTCCCCCGTACTCCCCGCAGATGAAATGCGGCGACGTGTCCACGAAGAGCAGTCCTCCGCTCTCCTCCGCCTCCGCGCGGAGCACGGCAAGGGCGCCGTCCGAATCGATGACGCTGCTCTCCTCAAGGCGGTCCGTCCCGCACCAGCCCACAAGGGGGTTGTGCATCCCGCCGTCCTCCCTGTCCGTCGTGGCGATGAACTCGTTCACGGCGACCCTTATCCTGTCTCTCTCATGGCCGCCGCGCCATTCGCCGTCCTCGTAGAGCAGTTCTCCGTCCATGACGATCGCCTTGACGGTCCGGTCCTGATAGTAGCAGTCCGCACCGCTCATCATCGTAAGCAGGCTTTGGCCGCTGTCCGTCAGTGAGTATTCCAGGAGCTGCAGGAACTCGTCTCCGGTGAGCTCGAAACAGTACACGCGGTTGTCGAAGGGAAACAGGGTGTAGATATCGGAGACAGTCACGTCACGCCTCTCCTCCCCCTCGGGGATGAGGAGGTCGTCCCGCATTCCGTAGCGGTTGTAGAATCCGACGTCCGCATTTACCGACCTCGCGGTTATCGAACTGTGGAAATTGCCGCCGGAGGAGGCGCGGTCCCCGCTCTCCGGATAGTAGGCGAAGCGCAGGACAGGCTCGGTGATGAAGCCCAGTTTTTCCTCAAGTATGTTCCTTATCTGGGCCACCGCCTCCCGGGAGGCCTCCATCACCGCCGGATCAAGTTCGTCCCTGTTCTCCGGGGTATCGTAAAGAAGGGAAGGATCCGCCGTGACCGCACAGGTCATCAGCGAGGCTGTTTTCCGGAGCACGGGCCTTCCGTCCCCTCCGGCATCAAATACCAGCTCCGCATAACAGTACGCCGTGCCCTGGCCGGCAGGCTGCATATACACCAGTCCGTCCCTGCTCCATCCGATATCGCTCATGTGCATGTGCCCGCCGAGCACCAGATCCACGTCCGAATCGCCGCCAAGCTCGTTCGCCGTCCGGAAGGCCTCGCCGTGCGTGAGAACCACCACCGCGTCACACCCCTCGTCCGCCTTAAGCTCCGAAGCCAGTTCCTTCAACGCGTCGTAATCCTCGCGCACCTCATATCCCGCCCCGGTGAACATGGAGTACATGATCGACGAGGAGTAGTCCTCCGTGAAACCAATGACGCCGATCTTCACGGCCATCTCATTGCCCCGGGCGTCCGAGGCGATCTTGTCCAGGATGACATAGTCCCTGGCAAAGGATACTTTCTCCCCGTCCTTATAGAGATTGGAAACAATCACGGGGACGTTGTTGACCTTCTCTGTCCCTCCGACATCCTCCGCGGAATCCTCGGGCGCTTTGGACAAATCGTTGAAGCCCTCCGTGACCTCTCCCCGGTTCTCCACTGTGTAATCGAGCATCGTGGCATCCTCGTCGACCACGTACTCAATCCCCCAGTCAAACTCGTGGTTGCCGATCGTCACCGCATCGTAATCCATGAGCTCGAACGCCGCCGACAGCGGATTGCCGTCCAGAAGGTTGGACAGCGTGCTGCCCTGGAAGATGTCTCCGCCGTCCAGAAGCAGGACGGTCTCCGAACTCAGGCGGCCGCCGGCATTCCGCGCGTCGTTCACCTTGTCCGCAATATAAGCAAGGCGGTACTCATACTCTTCCCCCGCAGTTCCGACGATGTACCCGTGGATATCAGAGGTCTCGAAAACCGGGAGCCGGTACCCGCTCCCGTCATCCTCCTCAAAGGCAAAGTCCTCGTCCACCCTGTAAAAACTCATGCTGAACGGCCCGGGAGCGGAAGAAGCCGTCCTGGTATAAGTCGTGAAGCATCGATCCGTCTCGTAAAACTCGAGACAGCAGTCCGCATCTTCACTGCCGGCCGCGGGACAGCGGAGGAACCCGCCGTCCTGAAGCTCCCAGAGGCTGTACTCTGTGGGCTCCGGCAGGAGAAACAGCCCGTTTCCGGACTCCGCCGCGGTGAGGTATCCCTCCTCCGCCCTGAAGCGGTAACCGGCATCCGTAATCTCCACCGTGAAAACTGCCGTGGCGTCGAAGAGCCCGGTAATGCTGTCCCCGCTTCTTCTGGAGATGAGTGCGGTAAGGCTCCTTCCCGTCGGCAGGGAAGACATTACCCGCTTTGACGCATTGGAGAGGATCACCAGCCGGTCACCGTCGGCAAAATCCGGAAGATCCGCCTTAACGGCGATCTTCCGGATCTCTTCCCCGGATCCGGAGGAGCCTTCCCCCTCCGGAACAGTTTTGTCCTGTTCCGCGATTTCTCCGGAGGAGGCTGTCTCCCCGGCAAATACCCTGTCCGCCGCTGTCCCTGCTGTCAGGAGCACCGCGGAAAACACTGCTGCGAGTATTCCTGCTGCGATCCGTCCTTTTCTCATCTGTCCCCCGGCCGGACGGGCCGGCTGATGCCGCCCGTCCGATGCTTTGCTCTGAGCCCTGCCGGCCCCGCAAGGAGCCGGTTATTTTCTGTGCCGCTTCTTATAATCCTCGCGGATCGGCGCGAGCGTCTTCTCGTCCTCGAACATCTCCGCCATCGCCTCTGCCGACGACGCTTTCCTCGCACAGCCCACCGCATTGGAGAGCACCTGGTAGTTCAGCCTGGTTCCGGCGCGGTCGTTCTCGAAGTTCACGGCGTGATGGGAGTTGATTCCGAACCTTGCGGCCTCGGCCACCGCGTCGATATTCGCACCAAGGAAGAGGAATTCCCAGTGGTACTTCTCCTTCTGCCTCTCGATCATCTTCCTTACCTTGTCGTAGGAGAACTCGTGACTTGCGTTCTCCATTCCGTCCGTAGTGATGATGAAGATGGTCTTCTCCGGCACATCCTCCTCCCGGGCATACTTGTGGATATTGCCGATGTGGCGGATTGCACCGCCCACCGCGTCCAGAAGCGCCGTGCAGCCCCTCACATAGTACTGGCTGTCGTTCATCGGCTCCACCTTCTGTATATCCACCCTGTCGTAGAGCACCTCCTGCCGGTCGTCGAAAAGGACTACCGACACGAATGCCTCTCCCTCCTCCTTCCGCTGCTTCTCGATCATGCCGTTGAAGCCGCCGATGGTATCCGCCTCAAGGCCGCTCATGGAACCGCTGCGGTCCAGAATCATCACGAGTTCAGTAAGTCCCTTTTTCATTCCTGTTCCTCCTTATCTCCTGCCCGGGACCTGCGGATGCGGGTTTTCCGGGAATCCGCCGGGGTGACTTCCTCCGGCGTTGTTTCATCTCTGAGATAAGGATAACAGCGGCCTGGCCCGTGATGGTCGCTTCAGAAGCGACATCAGCTCCCGAGAATGGGCTGGTCGTACTCGAAGAGCAGGGCGTTTATCTTGTTGATGTCGTACATCCGGTTCTCTATACAGTACTG
>OMSM01000001.1 GCA_900313745.1 uncultured Lachnospiraceae bacterium | reverse complement strand
TCCATGGTGAGCCAGGTGATCGGGGCCAACTGCCCGAGAAGGGTGGTCAACCTGTCGCTTCCGGACGCGCCGGTGATCACGGGGACGGACAAGGAGGCATTTGCGTATTACGGGCTTACCGGAGAGGGCATTGCCGATACGGTCATGGGACTGCTGGGCGGAGAGAAATAAGCCGGACACAGCCAACGGATGAAGAAAGGGCGGGGCGTTTCGGCACTCCGCCCTGTCAGATTGTCGGGGAGCAGCAATGAAGACGTATTATTTGGGAATTGACCAGTCGACGCAGGGAACCAAGGCGCTTCTCCTGGACCGCGCGGGCAGGGTTGCCTTCCGCGCAGACAGATCCCACCGCCAGATCATCAACGAGAGGGGATGGGTCGAGCATGACCCGGAGGAAATCTGGGCGAATACGCTTGGCGTCGTGCGCGATGTGCTGGCCAAAGCAGGCGCGGATCCATCGGAGGTTGCAGGCTGCGGATTAAGCAACCAGCGGGAGACGACGGCTGCCTTTGACCGGTTCACCGGAAAACCCGTGTACAATGCCATCGTCTGGCAGTGCGGAAGAGCCGCGGAGATCGCGGAGAGAATCGCCGCCGGGGAGAGTTTTGGCATCGGGCAGAGGCCGGAAGAGGACGGGGAAGCCGCCAGCCGTGCGGAGGGCGGAGAGCTTTCGAACGAGGAGCTGATCTTCAGGACGACAGGATTAAAGCTGTCGCCTTATTTCTCCGCGGCCAAGATGGCCTGGATTCTTCAGAATGTGCCGGAAGCCTCCGAAAAACAGAAAAACGGATCGCTCGTCCTTGGGACCATGGACAGCTTCCTTGTACATCGCCTGAGCGGCGGAAAGAGGACCGCGACGGATTACTCCAATGCCTCCAGGACCCAGCTCTTTAACCTGAGGACCCTTTCCTGGGACAGTAAGGTATGCGGTCTCTTCGGCATCCTGCCGGAGTCGCTGCCTGAGGTTATGGATTCCGACGCACTCTACTGCATGTCGGATTTTGAGGGGATTTTCCCGGAACCGATACCCGTGCACGGCGTACTCGGAGACTCCCATGCGGCCCTCTTCGGACAGGGATGCCTTAAGCCGGGCATGACCAAGGCGACCTATGGCACGGGATCCTCCATCATGATGAATATCGGAAGCGGGCCGGTGCTCTCGGATGAGGGCGTTGTGACTTCCCTCGCCTGGAAGATCGGCGGAGAAGTGAATTATGTGCTGGAGGGCAATATCAATTATACCGGGGCGGTGGTCACCTGGCTTAAGGATGATGTCGGCCTGATCTCCTCCGCGGGGGAGACCGGACAGCTGGCGGAAGAGTCCAATCCGGAGGACCGCTGCTATCTCGTGCCGGCGTTCACCGGTCTCGGTGCGCCATACTGGAAATCCGATGCCAGGGCAGCCTTCGTGAACATGTCCCGCACTACGGGGAGAAAGGAACTAGTTCGGGCGGGGCTCGACGCCATCGCGCTTCAGATCACCGACATCGTCCGGGCGATGAACAGGTCCGCGGCGGTTCCGGTATCCGAGCTCAGAGTGGACGGAGGCCCGACCAGGAACACCTGGCTCATGCAGAGGCAGAGCGACCTGCTCTCCATCCCGGTGCTGGTTCCCGGGGCGGAAGAGCTCTCCGGGATGGGAGCGGCTTACGCTGCGGGCATCGCTTCAGGTTTCTACACAAGGGAGGTGCTGTTCGGTTCTTCGGGAGCCGGAGAGCGGACGGAATACCGGCCGAAGATGCCGGATGCGCTGCGCGATGAGCTGTATTCGGGCTGGCGGGAGGCTGTTGCGAGAACCTTCTGATGCCGCAGGGAACCTGCGCTGCCGCCGGACAAATGTTAAAAAACTCGGGGCTTCTGCCGCAATGACTAATAATCAGCGCGGCAGAAGCCTTGTATTTTGTATAAAAGTGAATAATTCAAACGGATATTCTTGTTCGAAATTAATTATGGGAATAAAATATTTAGGATAAACTAGGTTTATTATGGATTCACTATATATCTCTTTCGTGAGAGTATGAAGCATAGGCGTTTGACAGCGAAGGAATAATGACAGGGCCCGCGGGGACCGCGGCACGCAGGAGGACTGCGGGCGCCGGAAACCGCGGAGCGGATGGGAAAGGAGAAACGCGTGAACATACCGAAAATCAGCTTTGGCAAGATTGTGCTCGGGCTTGTGATTTGTGCTGCGGGCGTAGTCGTTCTGGGAGCGGTATCCGGGGTGCTTCTGGCGTCCTTAAGCGACTGGCAGGCCGGTGAGAGTTTCAAAATTATCATTACGCCGCAGACCGTTTTCGGCAAGGAGCAGATCATCTACGGACTGATCGAGACGGGAATCCTCTTCGCACTCTACATGGTCTACTGGCTTAACAGCACCACCGGTGCCGCCGCAAGGCTCCTCGGCGGTGTCGCCGGGGACGGAAGCCGCGTGGAGGGCTCTCTGGAGAACTCCCGCTGGATGAGCGACAAGGAGCGGAACGAGCTTTTCCCCAAGAGATATTTCAGCCAGCTGGACAGCCTGACAAAGGACGGCGTTCCGCTGTATGCCGTGTATAACCCCCGCACGAAGGATATGGACATCAATATGATCAGTCCGGCGCACGGAATTATCATCGGTGCTACCGGTTCCGGTAAGACGACGACCTTCGTTAATCCGGTGGTCCAGATCCTCGGCCACAGCAAGGCGGGAAGCTCAATGATCTGCACGGACCCCAAGGGCGAGCTTTTCCAGATGCATTCAAAACT
>OMSM01000476.1 GCA_900313745.1 uncultured Lachnospiraceae bacterium | reverse complement strand
GCCCGGAAGTTACCGGCCTCTGACCGAAGAAGAGATAGTTTTGTTAAGGGCGATCGGCTGAGCGGACGGAAGGACAGATAAGTCCGCGGCCGCCGCGGAAGTTTTGGCCTGAGAATAAAACAGAAGCCGCGGGGAGAGAGATGACAGTAGAGTACACGCCGGAACTTCTCGAATATATGAAGGAGAAGGGGCACCGGAACATTTCTGTGGAAGTGGCATCCAGCACCCGGTCCGATTTTGAGGTGACGGAGATCTACTGCAGGTATGTCCGGGAGAGTTTTGCCGATTATCTTCTGGAAAAGAAGGGATACCGCGGCGTTGCGACGGAGATCGGGAGGGTTCTGTTTCCCCCGTACCGGCTGGAGTATGAGGAGACGGTCCGGTTTTACCTTAAGAAGACCTGGATCTTCCGCCAGCCCGCGGTGGAAGGAATCACATTATAACCGGCACAGGCCGGGAAGGCCTGGGAATACAGCGATGAACAGCGTGATTGTCATTGGAAATAACTACTCCTCAGTTCTGGAGCTGATCCGCTCCCTGGGAACCGCCGGGTATGAAGTGCGCCTGCTGGCCCTGTCGCAGGTCGTCGACTATATCGCGGCGAAGAGCAAATATGTGAAGAAGTCCGTCTATGTTCCGGCGGATTTCTTCGAGCAGGAGTCGGAAGAGGCCGAGCTTAAGGCACTGGAGGAGCTGAGAGGGGATGAGGACAGGATCCTGGTCATTCCGTGCAGGGACATCACCTGCATTATGCTGGAGCGGAACTGGGAGCGCCTTTCCCGCCACTATATCATCCCGAATATCCGCGGAACGAAGGGAGAACTTGGCAGGTTCTCGGATAAGGCACTCCAGGAAGCGCTGGCTGTGGAATGCGGAATCAGGACTCCGCAGGGAAAAGTGTTCCCGACAACGCCGGAGGGTATCGGGGAGGCTGTCCGCAGCGTCGGATTTCCGTGCTTTATGAAGCCGCTGTCCAGCATGGACACCCGCAGTGAGAAGAAATATCTCCGCGTGTGTGGAAACGAGGAGGATCTCCGGTCCTGGATGCGGCGGGCCGCGGAAGAAGGGGGATGCTCCCGGGTGCTTCTGGAGAAGGACCTGTCGGGAGGAAGGGAGGTCTCGGCCTATGGAGCCGCGGCGGACGGCAGGGTATGCCTTCCCGCGTGTATTCTGACGATCCGGGACGGCCTCGGTACGCACAAAGGCGTCGCCGCCGAGGGAATGGCGGTGTCGTCCTCGATGCTCGGGGAACTCAGGGGCAGGCTTGAGGAATTCGTCCGAAGGAGCGGGCTGAACGGGCTTTTCTGTATAGATCTGATGGAGAAGGACGGCGAGTATTATTTTATGGAGATGAATCTCCGCATGGGAGGCTCCTGCTATGCGGTGACGGAAGCCGGGGCCAATCTGCCTGCCGCCCTTGCGGGAATGGTCTACGGGAAGGAGACCGGCCTGCCCGGGGACATCGAACGCGAGGTCCACTTCGTCAATGAGCGCATTGATGTCGACAACTTCAGAAACAAGCTCCTTACCGCAGGGCAGCTGAGAAAGTATTTCGCCACAGACGCAGTCCGTTTCGTCCGAAGCGGCGAGGATCTCCAGCCCTGGCGCCAGATGAAGAAAAAGAGCCTGTCATGGACAGTTGCACGTTACTTGAGCCGATAGGCCGGGAGAGACGGGATGGCAGAGCTAAAAGTGATCGAGAAACCGGAGAGCGTGTCCTACGATGTAATCCGCGGGGTGCTGCAGGAGGCGCACAGGGAGAACATCGCAAGAGGCATTGTCTCCAGGACCGTAACTTACAGTGCGGATGACCTGGCCGGACGTGTCCTGAGCAGGGACGAAAAAACCTTTGTCGCCATGGACGGGGACAAGGTTGTCGGTACGGTATCCTGCCGGAAAGCACAGAGGAAGAAATGGTACCACAAAGGTCCGGTGATACTGATGCAGATGATTGGCGTACTTCCGGATTATCAGGGCCGGGGGATAATGACCGGCCTGGTGGAAGCAGTAGTAAGGGAAGCCCGTGAGAGCGGATTGAATGTAATCTATATCGATGTAGCGGAGAGGAACACGAAAATGCTGAGGGCAGCCGGAAAGAGGGGATTTGTTCCGGTAGAACTGACTGCTCCCCATTCTCCGCATTATTGTATTGTCATGCTGAAATGGCTGGACGGCTGCCCGTTCTCTTCCGTGAAGATATTGTGGAATTACCGGAAAAGCAGGATAAGAACAAAACTGAAATTCAAGCCGGGAAGAATTCGGAGATTTCCGGGAAGGACAAAGCAGCTGCCTGTCAAAACTTCTGAAGCGGGGGATAAAGATGAGTGAATACAGAATTCTTGCCGGCGGCGATCTCTTTCCCCGAAAGTGCCTGGAGTTATATTCCGCGGGGGATCCGGGCAAGCTTTTTGATACGGAAATACTGGAGCTGTTCCGGAGGGCGGATCTGCGTGTCCTGAATCTCGAGGGAGCGCTTACCGACAGCGAAAAGAAGACTCCGAAATGCGGGCCGAGCATAAAAGCACCGGGGAGTACGGCTGCCGCAATCAAGGCGCTTGGAGTGGATTACCTGAGCCTCGCGAACAATCATGTCATGGACTACGGCGCGGAGGGGTACAGCGATACCTGCAGGATACTTGAGGAGAACGGGATCGGGTACTTCGGAGCGGGAGAAAGCATAAGCTCGGTTTCCCCCAGCGTAACGGTCCGCGCGAAGGGAAAAACGGTAACGATTTATGCCGTGTCGGAGACAGTCTTCAACATCCCGGGGGAGGATTCGCCTGGGGCGAACCTGTACGACGAATACAGGGTCTGCAATGAACTGAAGGAGCTGAAGCCGGGATGTGACCTGCTGATCGTCCTGTACCACGGCGGTGTGGAATACTTCCGGTATCCGACTCCCTGGATCCGGTCCCGTTTCCACCGGATGGCGGACTGCGGTGCGGACATTATACTCGGGCAGCATTCGCACTGCATAGGCACTCCGGAAAGCTATAACGGATGCTGGATGCTCTATGGCCAGGGGAATTTCCATTTCATTCAGGGCAATGAACCGGAGCTGACAAGGTCAGGACTGCTTCTGGAAATAGTCCTTGGCGAT
>OMSM01000364.1 GCA_900313745.1 uncultured Lachnospiraceae bacterium | reverse complement strand
GGTTGTACCAGGCCATGCTTTCCTGTGAGGCTATACTCTCACCGGTCGATGATGTCGTGCTTGGAGAGCACGTATATGTCGTCGAGGTTTAATGTGTGGTAGCGTTTGTACAGGCGGATCGTCAGCGAGAGCATGAGCGCGGTCACGGACACGGAGACGACGATGCCGGTCAGCACAAGGCCCGCGGGAATCGGGTTGATGTACGCGCCTGTCTCCTGGATGCCGTCCGTAATGATCGGCGCCCTCCTCCCCTCGATATATCCCATGGACGCAAGGAAAAGGAACACCCCGGTGTCCATAATGTTCATTCCGATGATCTTCTTGAAGAGGTTGCGCTGGAACAGCAGCATGGTGAAGCCCACGCCGAAGAGGATAATCGCCACCGCCTCCTCGTAATTGACCAGCAAGGTCTCAATCATGTCTCCCCTCCGATGCTGCCCCTTCTAAAGAGGCTGTAGAAGCCGAACATGGTGCACGCCACCACGAATCCTACCGCGATGTCCAGAGGAAGGATCAGCCCGCCCGAGAGTATGGCCCCGGGCGTCCCCTTGGGGATATGGTTCTCTATCCCGTTGGCCCCGGTGAAGAACACATATCCCTTGGCAAAACTGTAGAAGGCCAGGGAGACAAAGGTGATGATCATCGACGCCCTGAGCGTGTAAACCTTGTCCACCCCGGACATTCCGAAGGACGCGGAGGCGATGATCAGCCCCGCGCCGAGGACGGCGCCGCCGGAGAATCCGCCGCCGGGGGAGTTCTGGCCGTTCAGGAGGATATAGATGCCGTAGATGAATATACTGGGCACGAGCAGCATTCCGACGCGCTGCATGATGACGTCCCGGTACGTCTCATGGAACCGGTCGATCCTCGTGGTGTAATAATCCTCGAAGTCCGTGCGCATGTTTTTGCTGTCCAGCCTCAGGAGGATCATCACGCAGACAAGCGCGGTGAAGAGCACGTGGGACTCGCCAAGAGTGTCGAAGGCGCGGTAGTCAAGGATCATTCCGGCGACGATGTTCACCGCTCCGGTCTCCTGGAGCCCGTGCTCCACGTAGCGCTCCACGACCTCCACGGTCTCCCGGTTCTCCTGCCCGTACCTCGGCAGATTGGCGATGGCGTAGAGCAGCACCCCGATGAGCAGCACGCAGCAGATGACAGCGATCACGGTGTAGCCGATATAGAATCCCCTTCTCTCCGCGTGACGGATCGCGCGGCCCCTCTCTGACTCGTAGATCCTCTGCCTCCGCTCGCGGCGCTTCTCCTTGATCTCCTCCCTCGGTGCGTCGTACTCCTCCGCGGCATCCGCCGCATCGATAAGCAGATCCAGGTCACCGTCCAGCCAGGCGAGAAACCTGCCGGTCCAGCCGCTGCGGGGCGCAAATTCATCCTTCATCGGCGTCCTCCTCCCGGATCTTCCTCAGGGTCATGAGAAACAGCGTCCCGCTGATTCCCGCTCCGACTGCGGCCTCCGTGATCGCGAGGTCCGGGGACTCCATCAGCACCCAGATGATGCACATGATGGAGCTGTAGGACATGAAGATAATCACCGACGCGAGGAGGTTCCTGGTCACGTTGACCGCCACCGCGCACACGATGAGAAGAATAAGCAGTGAAATTTTGAACACTTCCGTAAATGTCATTGCTTCCTGTCCGGCCTTCCGTCCTCTTCCGTAAGCGTGCCCTCCCACTTCAGCTCGTCCTCCGGGTGGGGATTCGTGAAAAACTCCACCTGTCCCAGGAAATGGGAGGATACCGGAGCGGTAAACCACAGAAACAGGACTAACAGCGCCAGTTTTAACGTATCAAAGGAAAAACCTGTCGCGAGGATCAGGGCCGCCGTGACCGCGAAGAGGCCAAGCGTATCCCCGATGCCCGCGGAATGAATCCGGTTCATGACGAAGCCGAATTTATACACCCCGAAGACCGCCAGGGCAAAACTCAAGAGCGCCCCCAAAAGCAGCACCGCGATGAGGACGAAACGGATCCATTCCAGTATCATTTCTCTCCTCCCCCGCGGGTTTCCCGCACATCCGCGGCTCCCCTCGCCTTCGGGTGACCGTGCCCGGGGCTGTTGGCCCCTCTCCGGAGATCCGGCCTGTCCTTCCGGACCTTCGGCCTGCTCTCCCCCTCTCCGGACTCCTTCTCCGCAAGCGCCTTCCTTATGCGCTCCTTCACATCCTTCTCCCGCGCGTCAGCGGGGATGTAGACCGTCGCAAGAACGAGCACGGCGATAAAGCTGATCATCGCGTAGATCAGCGCGACGTCCAGGAGGAAGCCTTCCTTCAGCATCCGGGAGAGGATGGCGATACAGCAGATCACCATGGTTCCCACCATGTTGATGGAGAGTATGCGGTCCGTCACCCTCGGCCCGATGATCGAGCGCACGACCATTGCGCCGATGAGGACGGCGAAGCCGATAAGGGCGGCGGAGTATAGGATCTGATAGGCGGATTCGAGTGTCATATGCTGAATAATCTCCCGAATTATAACGCGTCGCAGACAGCTCAGGCACGCTTTCGCTCTGTCTCGCTGGCAACGGCACATAATGCGCCGGAATACGGCGCATAAGTGCCGGCCGCTCGCCAAGGCACGGAGCCTGTCTGCGACGCGTTACAGTCCTGATATTTATACCATCTTCTTCAGCAGCTGCACAAACGGGGAGCTGTCCAGGCCGTCGGCGTACTCCCTTCGAAGGCAGTGGATCACGAAGCGGTCGCCGTCGAGGAAGAGGGTGTACGTCCCGGGAGTCAGCGTGATGGAGTTGGCCAGAAGCACGTTCTGGAAGCGGGTGGGCAGTCCGGAGCGGAATTCGACGATCACCGGCTCGGGACGCTCCCCAGGTTTCGCCACGACGCCCATCACCGATATTGCCGCTTTGGCGATCTCTTTTATCAGTGTGATGAGATAGCGGAGAAGCAGCGGAAGATTTCTCACGATCTTCCGGTCATTCTCCGTGGAGTAACCCACCACCCTGTAGGTGACGAAGGAGATCAGCCCGGACACCGGTATCCCGAAGAGGAGTATCTCGGCGGTGATCCTGCCGTTCAATATGATCCACAAGAGATAATAAAGAATAAACATTCTACTCTCCACGCATCTGGTACCGCGGTGAAGTCCTCCCGCCCGGGGCTTACAGGGAGAGTCCGTAGATCTCCGCACTCACACGGGCGCCCTCGGAACCGGCAAAGAGGATGCCGTCCGCCGCGGGATCCGTGAGGATCATGAGGCTCGCAGCCTTCTCTCCCTCACCGATGAACAGCTCGGCGGAATACTTGTCCAGGATGAAGCGGAGCGTGAGTTTTCCCCCGGCAGGCTCAACATCAATCACCCGGATTCCGTTCACATCGGCGGGAGAAAGCATCGCCCTCCGGTCTAGAGTCAGCGTCCTCTCCGGGGCGCTGTAGCGGAACTCGGTGAAGCACTCCCCTGTCCCGTCCGCGGCGATGCGCAGGCAGTAATCCGACCTGTCCGCATCCTCAAGCGTGACAGTCAGATCCGCGATCCGTCCGCGGATTCCCGGGAGCTCCCTGAACTCCCTGGTTAGCTCCGCCTCCGCGGAAGCCTTCTCTCCCCGGTAATTCTCAAGCTCGCGAACCGGCCTCTGGCAGAGCCTTCCGTCCTTAAGGAAGAGCTCTCTCGGCACGGTCATCTGTCCGGCCCACTCCGCCCCGGGCACGAGAAGGGAGCTGTCCCAGCTGTACATCCAGGCAGTCATCACCCGCCTGCCATCGGGCGTCTCCATGCTCTGCGGCGCGTAAAAATCGAAGCCGTAGTCGACTGCGCGGACATCACTCTCCGAATAATCGAAGGCACCCGTCTCCCTGTCGAAGCTTCCGATGAAGCATGCCGGTGCGCTGCCCCCGCGGAACTCCCTGCCCGTCGGCTTCAAATCCATAAGGGAGGTGATGAGCACGTGCTTTCCGTCCAGCGGGAAGAAATCCGGGCACTCCCACATGCCGCCGAGCCGCCCCTCACTTCTTGCAAGCCTGGACAGCAGTGTCCAGTGCCTTAAGTCCGGAGAGGTATAAAGAAGGATCTGGCCCGAGCCGTCCTCGCCGCGGTTCGCCAGCACAACTCTGTACTCCTCCCCGTCCTTCCACAGCTTCGGATCGCGGAAATCCTCCGTGGAGCAGCCCTCGGGGAGATCCTCCGGCCGGATGACGGG
>OMSM01000081.1 GCA_900313745.1 uncultured Lachnospiraceae bacterium | reverse complement strand
GTTCCGATGGAGACCACCGTCGCGCCGATTAAGAGCTCAGGGAGGTGGAAGCGGTGCGCGACGCCCACGGCGCCGTCGACGAACCAGTCGCCTCCCTTGATCAGCAGGACAAAACCAAGCAGGAAAAGCAGAATCGTAACAATCATTGAATTATCAGCCTCCGGATCATAGTTAATTCACAGAAATGGAAAGACCGGCTTCCCGTGTTTATGGGAAGCCGGTGCTATTGTATCTCTTTTCCCGAGTTCCGGACAAGCGTCAGCTTACTTCTTAGCGAGGAGTTTCCTCAGAAGCCCGCGGAGGGTCTCCTGCTCTGCGGCGGTGAGTGCCGCAAAACGGGGATCTCCGCCGTCCGCCGCGGCTGGCCTTTCCTGTGAGGAGGCTGCAGACTTCCCCTTATCGGTAAGGACGACGGACGCCTTCCTCCGGTCCTCCTCATTCTTCTCCCGGACAAGAAAGCCTCTGGCCTCGAGCTTGCCAAGAAGCTCGCTGAGCGAGCCCGGCTGTACCCGCAGGTTTTCCTGGAGCTCCTTCTGGTCCATCCTGCCGCCCGCGGCGTGAATCATCTGAAGAACCCTGTCCTGTCCCGGGGCGTATCCGGCGGGATGCCTGATGAGATGGCTGCAGGCGCTGATCAGCAGCCCGAGATCGTCGATCTCCGCAAAATCATAGATGCGGTGCCTGTCCCGGGAATCGGGCTTTCCGTGCCGTGCCCCGTGCGGCCTTCTTCCGCGTCCGCCCGGGTGTCCTCCGGGTGCTTCGCCGTCCCGGGCGTCCGCCGCCCTGCGGCGCCCGTGCTCCGCGCGCACTGCCTCTTCCATGAAATGCCCTGCGTGCCTTCTAAGGAATGTTCCGCGGCCTTCCTTCGGGTCTTCCCCTCCGTGCCCGTTTACTTCGTGTTCATTGAATTGTTCATTCATTTCGAATTCGTTCTTCTCGTTACCGTTCATTGCGCACCTCCTTTTTTGCTTCTGTACCTAAGCATATTCTTTTCCGGGAATAATGTCAAGGTACAGAAACATATTTCCCGCAGACATTTTCGCCCAGGGTGAGAGGCGGCCTGCAGGAGATCAGGATCTGCGCCGGACCTTGCGCGGCTGCGAGGGAACCGCGGAAGCCAGCCTTCCTTCCCTCCATTGCCGGATGAGCCACAGCGTCATCTGCCGGTTTGTCTCGTACAGGCCGGCAAACCTGGAGAGATCCCTGAAGTATGCCGTAAAAACAATCTGGTGTGCGGCGAGAACAGCGGGGACCGCTTCCTTTTCCGCGGCCGTGAGGGCGGCAGTCCGGTCGTAGCCGGCCAGGATGCCCTTCAGAATGTCGAGCCACCGGGCCTCAAGCTCCTCATTGCCGATAATGCCGTTCTCGGACAGGACGGAGGTCGCGGTATAGAGCGGATCGTAGAGCCGGATATTCCGCTCGGAGAGCTCGAAGTCGATGAAGCCCGCGCGGAACGCGGACTGTCCGGGGAGGGAGATGATGTTGCCTAGGTGCGGGTCGCGGTGGATGACCTGTCTCGGAAGCAGAGGATACAGCCGGTTCAGGTCATCCAGGATGTTAAGGCAAAACTCGTGAGAGAGCATAAGCTCATCCTTCACCGCGGGCAGTGCCCAGTCCCTCAGGGAAGGGATAAGGTCGGAGTCGTGGAAGAGATCCGCGGCGCCTGCGGAGAATTCCGCGTCCTTCAGCGCCAGATCCAGCCTGCCGACGGCCTCACCGATGAGGACAGCCTTCCTGGCGCCGCTCTCCGATAGAAGCTCCGCCGAGGACAGAGGGCTTCCCGGGAGTTTCCTGTAGATCCAGTAGTACATGCCGTCCTTTTCCGCGTAAAGTCCGCGGTTATCTTCTGTTTCGCAGGCGAAGCTTTTAAGCGGCACCGGCATCGGCGCCGCAAGTCCGGCATTTACGAGTTTTCGCGGAATCTCCAGGGAGAGCAGAAGTTTTCGCCGGTCCGAGGTGAACTTCATGATGTGATCTTCCCCGACGGCGTAGCTGTTTTCGCTCCGGGTTCCCGGGCCTTCGTTGTAGATGTCGCGGATATTCTCCCCTTCCATGCCCCAGAGGGGCAGGAGGGAAGCAGCTTTTTCTCTGGTAATCATAGGGTGCTCCTCTTCTTCAAGGATTATCTTTGCGGGCAGCCTGGCCCGGCCGGCTCCGAGGTAGGCGGCGGGCGTACATCCGAGCTCGCGGACGAAGGCCCGGTAGAAGCCGGCGTAGGTATCGAAGCCGCACCGGAGCGCAGCCTCGGTCCGGCCGGTGCCCAGGCTCATAAGGTACGCCGCGCGCAGGAGCCTCCTCCTTGTCACATAGCGCATAACCGGCATCCCGGTCTCCGACTGGAAAATGCGGCAGTAGTGGTAGAGCGAGAAGCCGGCCTCCGCCGCGAGGCCGGCGGCGTCGATTTCCCCTTCAAGCATTGCTTCAATTGTGTTAAGGCTGTTCTGAATGAGCGCTCTGTATTCATGCATAGTTCAATCATCTCACGGACCGGCCGGAACAGGTTTCCGGATTTGCTGTATTCCCCTGGAATGCTACAATGAAATTACCACAGGCACAAGCGGCCGGGCGGAACCGGCTTCACCCGGAATCCGGCTGCTCTCAGCCGTATCAGGATCAAGGATCAGTTTTTAAGGAGGATTTATGCGCAGTATCAACATCGACAAGGACTGGAAATTCGGCTTAGGCATGGGAGGCGGGCTCGCCGCGTTCTTCGGCGGAAACAGCGAGAGAACCGTCAATCTCCCCCATGATTACATGATTGAGAGTGACGTCAGGGAGGACGCCCCTGCGGGAGCGTCGAGCGGATTCTTCACCGCGGGGGTTGCGCATTACACGAAGACGCTCCATATTCCCGCCGAGTGGGAGGGTGACGAGATTTTCCTTAAGTTCGACGGCGTCATGATGAACGCCACCGTCGAGGTCAACGGCGACAAGGCTGCGCTGCAGCACTACGGCTACGCGCCCTTCGCGGTCAATATCACGAGGAAGGTTTACTGCGGCAGGGACAACCTTGTAAATGTCATTGTCAATCCCAGCATGCAGCCCAACAGCCGCTGGTATTCCGGAGCGGGCATCTACCGCAGCGTCGAGCTCGTCCACACCCCGAAGGTTCATATCGCGAACGACGGCATCTTCGGCTATACAAGGACCATCGACTATGACGGGGACGGAACTCCTCTCTATGCCAACGTACAGACAGCGGTCGAGGTGGAGAACGCGACCTCCGAGGATCACATTGCGAGTGTCGAGGTGTTCCTTACCCGCGACGGAAGCGATGAGGTCATAATCTGCCGCAGCCAGAAGTTGCAGATCAACGCCGGGACGGTATCGTCCGCCCGCATCGTGATGAATGTGGCCAATCCCGTGCTCTGGGACGCGGAGCATCCCGAACTCTACCGGCTTCACGCGAGGGTGACTGACCTCGGCATCTTCAAGACGCACCATGTTCCCTGTGAGAACGGCACCGTCGATGAGACCGACGTGCTCTTCGGCATCAAGACCGTTGCCGCCGACGCCGTCCACGGGCTCCGCATCAACGGTAAGAGCGTCAAGCTGAAGGGCGGCTGCATCCACCACGACAACGGAATGCTCGGAACGGTGTCCCTCTACGACAGCGAGTTCCGCAAGCTCTCCAACCTGAAGAAGATCGGCTTCAATGCCGTCCGCACCACCCATAACCCGCCGTCCGCAGTGCTGATGGAGGCTTGTGACAGGCTCGGAATGTATGTCTTCGACGAGGCCTTCGATGCCTGGGGCATGATGAAGCAGCCCGGCGACTACAACATGTTCTTTGAAACTGACTGGGAGAAGGATTTAACCCTCTTCATGAAGCGGGACAGGAACCACCCCTCCGTGGTGATCTGGTCTACAGGAAACGAGATCACGGAGCGCGCGGGACTGGGCAATGGCTATGTTCTGGCGGAGAAGCTTGCGGAGAAGATGAGGTCCCTGGATCCCAGCCGTCCCATCTCCAACGCGATCTGCTCCTTCTGGAACGGCCTTGATACCGAGCTGATGGCCGAGAATGCGAGGAAGATGAAGGAGCAGATGGAGAAGGCACAGAGCGGCGACGCGGATCTGCAGAACGCGGATACGGCCAAAACTGACTTAAGCTTCGAGGAACTCACCGAGGCCTTCTCGAGCAGCCTGGACATCTTCGGCTACAATTACCAGGAGGACCGCTACGAGCAGGATCACGTGCTCTATCCCGACCGGGTGATCCTCGGCTCCGAGAACTTCCCCAAGGAGATCGGCTTCCGCTGGCCCCTGGTGGAATCCAGGCCCTGCTACATCGGAGATTTCACCTGGACCGCATATGACTACCTCGGAGAGGCAGGCATCGGAAAGACCATGTTCTTTGATCCTGAGGACAAGGACTCCGACCGCGGCTTAAGAGCGTTCTCATCCCACGTCTCTGCCTTCCCCTGGAGGCTCGCCAACGACGCGGATGTGGACATCAACGGCGGCCGGATGCCGCAGGGAGACTACCGCAGCGTAGTCTGGGGAAGCCCGGCGACATATCTCTTCTCCTATGATCCCGACAACTTCGGCAGGGAGGAGGTCATCAGCCAGTGGGGCTTTATCACGGTCCGCAGGAACTGGACCTGGCCCGGCAAGGAAGGAAAACCCGTCCAGGCGGTCGTATTCTCCGGTGCCGAAGAAGTTGCCCTCTTCCTCAACGGAGAGGAGATCGGAAGGCAGAAAGCCGGGGAGAGGGAGTGCCCGAAGCTGCCGAAGTCCTTCCTGTTCGACGTCCCCGCCTACACCCCCGGCACGCTCCTTGCGGTGAGCTTTAACGGCGGAGCAGAGGTCTCCAGGGCGGAGCTTTCGACGATAGACGGCGAGGCAGCCGCGATCCGCGTCACGCCGGAGCGCACGGAGATGGCTGCGGACGGCCACAGCGTCACCTATGCCGCCATTGATATCGTCAACGCCGGCGGACAGATTCTCCCGGATGCGGCTCTTCCGATGACCGCGTCGCTTGAGGCGGAGAACGGCGCGGCGGTTCTCGCGGGTTTTGGCTCATCGAACCCCATTACGGCGGAGAACTACACCAGAGGAGAGTTTACGTCTTACCGCGGCAGGGCCTGGGCGATTGTCCGGAGCGGCTATGAGGCCGGTGAGGTGCGCCTTGTGGTGAAGGCCGGCGCTCTTGAGGGAGAAGCGGTGATCACCGTGAAGTAATGCCGGCACCGGTTTCCGATGCCCGGCAAATTGCCCCGGAGAAGCGGGGCGGAAAGGAATGCCATGGGAAAAGCTTATTACACTGAGGTGCATGTTACCGATTTCGGGCCCTACACGACGAAGATCATTCTTCCCCTGGATGCGAAGGTGAAGGCGGGAGCGGTGGACAAGGACACGTTTTCCGTTTATGTTAACCGCCTGAATGCGAGGGGCGACCAGCTGATGGTGCCCCGGAAGATGTCCTTTGATCCGGAGGCGAGGAAAGACGTGATTCCCAGCAACGGGTATCTCACCGTGAAGGATGCGTGGCCGTCCGACGCATGCGGCAATCCGGCGGAGGAGAGCGATTACGTCACCCTGGTCATAAAGCATGGGCCTACGGCGCCGCTGGCGGCGGAGCTTGCCTATGTCGGCGACTTCAACTGCTTCATCTTCACGGCGCACACGATCACGCAGGTAAAGCCTTTTGAGGATGAGACCGGCGTCGTGACCGGGCTGGTTTTCGACCGGAAGGTAAAAGAATACGATCCCGACACGTACGGCTGGCTGCACGGTGTCTCCTCCTATGAGGAGTGCCCTCTTGCCTACGGCTACTTCGTGCCTCAGGGCGCCGGGGAGAAGAAGCCCCTGGTGATCTGGCTGCACGGAGCGGGCGAGGGCGGAACGGACGTGAAGGCCGCCTATGCGGGCAACAAGGTCGTCGCGCTCTCCGGCGCGGAGGACCAGGCGTTCTTCGGAGAGGGAGGCGCATATGTCCTCGCTCCTCAGACGCCTACCTTCTGGATGGACAGCGGCAGCGGCCATATCGAGGCGAACGGAAAGACCATCTACGGCCCTGCGCTTAAGGCGCTGATCGACGAGTTCATCGCGAAGAACCCCTCCATCGACACCAGCCGCATCTATATCGGCGGCGACTCCAACGGCGGTTTCATGACTGTGCGCATGATTCTGGATTACCCGGATTTCTTCGCAGCCGCCTTCCCGGTGTGCGAGGCTCTTCCGGATGCGTGCATCAGCGACGAGGAGCTTGAGACAATAAAGGATCTTCCGGTCTGGTTCGTCTCGGCAAGAACCGACACGGTCGTTCCGCCGGACAAGTTCGCGGAGCCGACCTACAAGCGTCTTAAGGCCGCGGGCAACAAGGACGTGCACTTCAGCTTCTGGGACAAGGTGGAGGACCTGCACGGCCTTGCGGAGACGGAGGACGGATCCCGCTTTGAGTACATGGGGCATTTCTCCTGGATCCCGACCTTCAACAACGACTGTGATTTCGACTACGACGGATCGAAGGTCACTGTGGACGGAAAGGAAGTCTCGCTCATCGAGTGGCTCGC
>OMSM01000113.1 GCA_900313745.1 uncultured Lachnospiraceae bacterium | reverse complement strand
ACTCTCCCGTTCATGGGTATCCCCAGCCCGGATGCCATGGTCTCCGCCAGGAGAGCGGCCTGGTTGTACCCTCTCTCCCGCTCCCTCGCCCTGTGCATCGGCACCGGGACGACCAGGTCCGGGAAAAACTTCGCCCTGGGCAGAAGCACCTGCCTTGCCCTGTCCGCCATTACCTGCCCGAAGTAATCCGCGTATTCCCTGCGCCCCTTGTATTTCAGCCTGTAGAGCGATCCCGCGACACTCCGGTAGAGATAAACCGAGGCGCCCATGGAGAAGTTCCGGACGCCGGTTCGCTCACAGTCCGGACAGTATGCCAGCTCCGGGGAAGCAACCCTTCGGCCGCAGATCAGGCAGTAATCCCTGCCGACCGGTTCCGGCTTATCCGCGCATTCAGGACAGATGAGCGTTCCCGGCCGCACCGGCCGGTCGCACATCGGGCAGCGCCTCGGAAATACCAGGTCCAGCGACTGTTTTCCCGCCGCCGCAATCATCTTCTTTAGTTCAAAACTCACTGAAGCCTCGCGAACTCCCTTATCCTGTCGGTGAGTCCGGTGTAGCGCACCGTGCTCCTCTCGTTGGCAATCATCTCCGTGAGGGTTCTCCTGCTCCCGAGGATCACCACGCAGTTCTTCGCCCTTGTGATCGCGGTGTACAGAAGATTACGGTTAAACAGGGCCGGCGGTCCGGAGAGCAGCGGTAGGATCACCGCCGGGTACTCCGACCCCTGGGATTTGTGCACGGTGACCGCATAGGCAAGCTCCAGATCCCCGAGCTCGGAGAAGGGATAGTCCACGATCCGGTCATCATCAAAATGCACGGTCATGATCTCCGCCGCCTGGTTGATCCGCTCCACTGTACCGAAATCGCCGTTGAACACCCCCTCACCCTTGTCGATCGCGATGCCGAAGCGGCCGCGGATCTCCCAGGGAAGCTGATAGTTGTTCTTCGACTGCATTACCTTGTCGCCCTCGCGGTATACCCTGTCTCCCCGCTCGAGCTCCCGCTTGTCCGGCGATGCCGGGTTAAGCGTGCTCTGAAGGATTTCATTGAGCCTCTCCACTCCCAGCGGTCCCTTCCTCATCGGAGTGAGGACCTGGATGTCCGTCGGCGCACAGTGCACGTAGCCCGGGAGCTTGTCGCGGATCAGCTCGACGGCGTGCTTGTAGATCACCTGAGGGTCGCTCCTCTCAAGGAAGAAGAAGTCCCTGCTCTTGTTGGTAAGTTTTGGCTCCCTTCCCCCGATCACGCTGTGGGCGTTCATGACGATGTCGCTCTCCGCCGCCTGACGGAAGATTTTCTTCAGCGCGATGCTGCAGAACTGGCCGGAGTCCAGCATATCCTGCAGAACTCTCCCGGGACCGACGCACGGAAGCTGGTTCACATCCCCGGAGAGGATGAGCCTTGTCCCCGGCATCAGCGCTTTTAACAGCGCGCAGAAGAGGTGCATGTCGACCATGGACATCTCGTCGATGATCACGACGTCCGCCTCCAGCGGATTGTCCCGGTCCTTGTCGAAAACCGCCCTCCCGCTTCGGCTGAGATTCCCGGCGTGCTTACCGTCGTCCTCGTCCAGGGACTTCACCCCGAGCATCCTGTGTATGGTCCTGGCCTCAAACCCTGTGGCCTCGGTCATGCGCCTCGCCGCTCTTCCTGTAGGGGCGGCAAGCATGACCTTCATGTTAAGGGAAATAAAAAAGCGGATGATGGTGTTGATCGTAGTCGTCTTGCCGGTTCCGGGACCGCCGGTCAGGATGAACACCGCGCGCTCCGAGGCCTTTCGGACCGCGTCCCGCTGAAGCTCATCCAGGGTGATGCCCTCCTGCTTCTCCAGTTTTTCGATGCGCTTCGTCATCTCGGCGTCGGAGAGAAGCTTGTTCGTGATATCGCCGTCCAGATCCAGCAGCATGCTGGCTATCTGCTGTTCCTCGTAGGCCGCCTGGGCGGAGCAGATCCTGAGTCCGCCTTCCGCATCTTCGGATGAGGCGGACACCGCATTCAACGGACCGGAGGCCAGATCCGCCGGGACGTCTTCCGGGCGGAAGGGGCGCTGCACGGTGACCTTTCGCTCCATGACGAGATTGTCGATCTGCACGCTGATCAGTTCCTCCGGCAGCTTCAGCAGATCCGATGAGCGGGCGGCAAGCTCAGGCCTTGGCAGGTAGGTGCTCCCCTCGGCCAGGGTTTCCGAGAGGATATAAAGGATCCCGCAGCGCACCCGGTAATCCGAGTCCACTGTTATTCCGGCCCGCACTGCGATGGCGTCCGCAGTGGGAAAGCCAATCCCGTCGATGTCCTCGGCGAGCCGGTAGGGGTTCTCCTTCATGATCTGGTAGACCCCCATCCCGTAGGCCTGATAGATGCGCAGCGCCATGGTATTGCTGAGCCCGTAGCGCGCGAGGAAGATCATCGCGTCCCTAAGGTCCCGGCGGTCCTCCATCTGGGCGGAGATCTCCCGGGCTTTGTTCATGCTGATTCCCTTTATCTCCGCGAGGCGCTCCGGCTCCTCCTCCATAATCCGCAGGGTATCCTCGCCGAATTTGTCCACGATGCGCTGTGCCAGGGTATCCTTGATCCCTTTCACCGCCCCCGACGCGAGATAGCGGCGGATCGCCTCCGTTCCCTCCGGGGGGGTGCTCCGGAAGCTGGCCACCTTGAACTGCGGGCCGTAGCGGGGATTCTCCGAGGGCTCACCGGTGATCGTGCAGCTCTCCCCCACGCTTAAGTCCGCGACGAAACCCGTGCACACCTCGTCGCCGGACGCGGTCTCCACCTCAAATACGGTGTAGCCGTTCCCCTCATTCCTGTAAATGATATTGGAGACAAAACCTTTGATTTCCTGCATAGAGTTATAAGAAGAGCAGGCAGCCCCGGCGGGGCTGCAGGAACTGAAGACGGACAGCTGACGGAACAGAAAGGACTGCCAGGGCACCATGCTGTAAGTGCGTCCGGCAGTCCTTACACCCAGCAAACCTGTATTGCTGTCAGATATCCGTGATATGGGTGCTGTTGGAAAGGAATTCCACGTATTTCCCAGTGCCGATGGCAACCGCGGTCATCGGGTCCTCTGCGGTCACGGCGTTGATGCCGGTGCGGGCCGTGATGAGCTCCTCCAGGCCGCAGAGCAGGCTTCCGCCTCCCGTCAGTACGATGCCGCGGTCGGAGATATCCGCCGCAAGCTCCGGGGGCGTCTTTTCCAGTACGCTGTGGATCGCCTCGACGATCTGGTTGGTCGGCTCCTTCAGGGCCTCTTCGGTCTCCTCCGAGGAGAGCTTGATCGTTCTCGGCAAGCCGGTCACAAGATTTCTTCCGCGCACCTCCATATACTCCGGCTCGGGCAGCGGATAGCAGGTACCGATGCGGATCTTCACGTCCTCCGCGGTGCGCTCGCCCACCAGCAGGTTATACTTCTTGCGCATGTAGCGGACCAGGGCGTCGTCAAAGTCGTCTCCTGCCACCTTGATGGAGGTGGAAACGACCGTCCCGCCCAGGGAAATGATGGCGATGTCCGAGGTTCCGCCGCCGATGTCCACAATCATGTTGCCGCATGGCCTGGATATATCGATGCCGGCGCCGATGGCTGCCGCGATGGGCTCCTCGATGATGTACACCTCCCTCGCGCCCGCGGAGAATGTTGCGTCCTCAACCGCCTTCTTCTCCACCTCGGTGACTCCGCTGGGAACACAGACCGCGATCCTGGGCTTGCGGAACGTGCGCCTGCCCACCGCCTTCTGGATGAAGTACTTCATCATTTTCTCGGTGACGGTGTAGTCCGAGATGACTCCCTGCCTTAAGGGACGGACTGCCACAATGTTGCCGGGAGTACGGCCGAGCATCAGCCGTGCATCCTCCCCGATTGCCTTGATTTTATTGGAATCCCGGTCAAATGCCACGACCGAGGGCTCCTTAAGGACGACACCCCGCCCGCGTATGTAGACAAGTACGCTGGCGGTGCCGAGATCAATACCGATGTCAGTAAACTGCATATATGTGAACCTTCCCGGGATAGACTTATTGTATGTCGCGGCCTGAAGCAGGCGAGTCTGCTTCAGGCCTTATACTGTCTGCCGCCTCAGCGGCAAGGCTAATTATAAGCGAAAGGGCAGGCTATTTCAAAGGATGCGGCGCAGTGTGGATAAGTATTGGATAACTGCCGGAAAATGCGCGGAAATATGGAAAGAACCGGCGGATCAGGGCCATGTGTCCCCCGGTCCGCCGGTTCTGTTTATGATTTTTTAAGCATTTTGTCGATGTAGTAGCCGGTATAGGAGGCATGGTTCTTCGCGATCTCCTCCGGTGTTCCCTTCGCGATCACGGTGCCGCCGGCCTCCCCGCCCTCCGGGCCGATGTCGATGATATAGTCTGCACACTTGATCACGTCGAGGTTATGCTCGATGACGATCACGGTATTGCCGCCCTCCACCAGCTTCTGCAGGATGCTCACGAGTTTTTCCACATCGGCGAAGTGCAGCCCGGTGGTCGGCTCGTCCAGGATGTAGATCGTCCTTCCCGTGCTGCGCCTGGAAAGCTCCGCCGCCAGCTTGATGCGCTGCGCCTCTCCGCCGGAGAGCTGGGTCGAGGGCTGGCCGAGCTTCACATAGCCCAGGCCCACGTCGTAGAGGGTCTGGATCTTGCCGCGGATGGACGGCACGTTCTCGAAGAAGGAGAGCGCCTCTTCCACCGTCATGTCCAGCACGTCGTAGATGCTCTTTCCCTTGTACTTCACCTCCAGGGTCTCCCTGTTGTAGCGCCGCCCGTGGCAGACCTCGCAGGGCACGTAGACGTCCGAGAGGAAGTGCATCTCGATCTTGATGATGCCGTCGCCGGCGCAGGCCTCGCACCGCCCGCCCTTGACGTTAAAACTGAACCGTCCCTTGGTGTAGCCCCTCGCCCGGGCGTCGCTCGTCCCCGCGAAGAGGTCGCGGATCATGTCGAAGACGCCGGTGTAGGT
>OMSM01000015.1 GCA_900313745.1 uncultured Lachnospiraceae bacterium | reverse complement strand
TGGACATTGCCGCCTCGCTCAAATGAGTAAGTGCTGGTCTCGGTATACTCAAACATGCCGCTGCGCCATACACGGATGTTCCTCGCGTGACCGTCTATACCGCCCTCGACCTCACAGTCATAGATCCAGAACGGATAATAAACTCCGGAAAGTTTTTCGATCTGGTCTTCATTGAAGAACGCCTTCGGAACAAACTTCTTACCCCTGACATATTTCAGGAACCGTTCAGTTGCTTCCTTCTTGTCAAACTGGAACGGAATAATCTTGTCCGGAAGGAATTCACCCGATACTCTGCCTTCCAGAACGACCGGATTGTGGCAGTAGTAGCAGAATGTGGCTGCAGTGGTCTCATCCGTGACAACCTCGGCTCCGCAGCTGGGGCAGGTATACACTACGACGGTCTTCTTATTTCCAGCTCCTGCCGATGACTGGGATCCCGACTGTGCCCCGGCTCCCGCCGATGACTGGGATCCGGCCTGTGATCCGGCCCCTGCTGCCGACTGGGATCCTGCCTGTGATCCGGCTCCTGCTGCCTGGGATGTGTCCTGAGACCATTCCTGTGCTGTGCCTTCGCCGGAAGGTTCTTCATAATACCCTTCCGCAGGTTCAGCCGGCTGGGCATCTTCCGCGCCCACGGCTTCCTCATAAACCTGATCCGAGGCTCCGGCCTTCTGCAGTTTGTCGAGCTGTTCCTGCGTATAATCTGACAGACAGAACTCGCACTTAAACTTCTGGCTTGCCGGATCAAATAGCATACCGCCGCCGCAGTTCGGGCACTTGTATGTAATTGTCGCCATAGGCTCACCTCTTAAAAAACGGCCGCCGACACTTCAGCCGGCGGCCGTTCAACCAATCTGTTTACTGGGGTTTCTTAGTTCCGCAGTTCATGCAGAAGTTACCGGCGTTCAGCGTTCCGCACTCAGGGCAGAACCACTCGCCCGGCTGTTTCTGTCTCGGGCCGCCTGCTGCCTGGGGCTGCGCCTGCTGCATCTGCTGCATCTGAGCCGCATTGGTCGCACTGGCGGTTCCCATGAAGCTGCCTGCGGCGCTCATGCCCATGCCCATTCCCATGAAAGCTGCGCCTGCTCCGGCAGGATTGGATCCGGCATCCTGGAGTCCCTGGGCAACCGCACTCTGAACAAATCCCTCACGGATGGAAGGATCCTGCATCATAGCGCCCTGGTTGCGCATGTTGATAAGCTTCTGGGACTGCTCGTCATAAGAGATGGAGCCGATTCCGACCGAGACGACCTCAATGCCGCGAAGCTCCTTCCAGGTCTCGTCCAGGACGTCTGCCATATACTTGGACAGGGTCGTTCCCTTGGAAGCGACATAGCTGATACGCTCGCCGTCCGCGCTCATCTGATTGATCGCAGCCTGCAGAGCCTCGAGGAACTCATTGAGGTACTGCTCGTTGATATCGGGGATATCCACCTTGGTCGCGTTGCGCGGGCACGCATTGGCATAGAACAGCAGCGGGTTCGTGATCTGGACCGAGTAGGTTCCGAACGCGCGGATGAACAGCTCCGCATTGTAGAAGTTGTCAAAGTAATTGACCGCGTTGCGGGTGCCGAACTTGATGCCCTTGATCTCCTGCGTGTTGATGAAGAAGACCTTCTGGGACTGCGGGGTGGTTCCGTTGAACTTGAACCTCTCCCATACGTCCTTCAGGCTCTCCTTGAACTGTCCCTGGAACAGGGACGGCATAGAGGAATTGTCTACGATGAAATAACCCGGCTCTGCACAGTAGTCGATGATCTTGCCGCCGTCGACCAGGATCATAAACTGATTGTCATATACATGGATGCAGGATCCGTTTGAAATGATATCATTGGAACTGAATCCGCTCTTATTCTTGATCCTTCCCTGTGTCATGAGGGTCTGCGGCCCCATGTTGACAGGCTCTACGACGTCCTGAAACTGATCACTGAGTGCACCTGCTACAGATCCCAAACCAGCTCTGATTAATCCCATAACATACCTCCGCTATTGATTGATGTTATCCTGTGATACCTCTTCTATCTCCAAGCAGGTTGCCCCGCTCTCAATAACTGCAGTGAAGCAGCGCCTTCGCGCCTGCACCGGCAAATCAGTCCTGCACCTGGGTCTTGCGGTTGGGCCGTCCCAGGGAATCCCATTTCAGATACGCGTCGATGAACGGAGTCAGGTCACCGTCCATGACAGCCTGCACATTGCCCGTCTCCCAGCCGGTCCGAAGGTCCTTGACCATGGTATAGGGCTGGAATACATAGGAGCGGATCTGGCTGCCCCAGCCGATCTCCTTGACCTCGCCGCGGATGTCCGCCGCCTTCTCCCGGTTCTCCTCCATCTTCAGCATCAGGAGCCTTGCCTTCAGCATCTGCATGGCCTTGTCCTTGTTCTGGAACTGGGAGCGCTCGTTCTGGCAGGTAACCACGATTCCCGTCGGGAAGTGGGTGATGCGTATAGCGGACGATGTCTTGTTGATATGCTGTCCGCCGGCGCCGCTGGAGCGGTAAGTATCAATCCTGATATCGTCGGGATTGATCTCGATGTCAATATCTCCCTCAATCTCCGGCATGACGTCGCAGGAGACAAAAGAGGTCTGCCGCTTTCCCTGGGCATTGAAGGGGGAAATGCGGACCAGGCGGTGCACCCCTCTCTCCGACCGGAGATAGCCGTAGGCATTCGGCCCGCTTATCTGGAAGTCCACCGACTTGATTCCCGCCTCGTCGCCGTCGACCATGTTCATGGTCTCCACGGTGAAGCCCTTCCTCGCGGCCCAGCGGGTGTACATTCTGTAGAGCATGGAGCACCAGTCGCAGCTCTCCGTGCCGCCCGCACCCGCGTTCAGGGACAGAATCGCGTTGCAGTGGTCGTACTCCCCGGTGAGCAGTGTGGTAAGCCTCAGGTTCTCCAGCGTCTCCTTAAAACTGTCGAGTTCACCGCGGATCTCCTCTACCATGTCCGCGTCGTTCTCCTCGTTGCCCATCTGAATGAGCGTGAGGATATCCTCATACTGCTGGGACAGGGAATCCGCGTCCTCCACCGTGCGCTGAAGATCCTTAAGGCGCTTCATCTTGCTGTTGGCCGCGTCCGCATCGCTCCAGAAATCCGGTGCCTCGGACTCCCTGGAGAGTTCCTCGATCTGACGGGCCTTGTTCTCCAGATCGAGTGAATCCCTGACCTCCCTAAGCGTGTCCGCGTATCCGGTCAGCTCGATCTTCATATTGTCTAATTCAACCACTCGTATTACCTCTCCTCCCCGCTTAATCTTAAGGGGAGCCGGCCGCGGACGGCCGCAAGATCCGTTTTCGTTTCCTACGCCACACCCTTGCCGTGGCAGTTCTTATACTTCTTGCCCGAGCCGCAGGGGCAGGGATCATTGGGATAGATCTTCTTCTCCATCTTGCGCACGGGGGCCTTTGCCACCGTGTCGTCCTTGTTGGTGGCGATGGGCTTGGCAACCTGCTCCCTCTCCACCTTCTGCTCGACTCTCACATGCATGAGCAGCCTTACCGTATCCTCCTGGATATTCTGGCTCATCTCATTGAACATGTCGTAGCCGGCGATCTTGTACTCGACGAGAGGATCGCGCTGGCCGTAGGCCTGAAGGCCTATGCCCTGTCTCAGCTGCTCCATGTCGTCGATGTGGTCCATCCACTTGCGGTCAATGACCTTAAGGAGAATGACGCGCTCCAGCTCGCGGATTGCCTCGGCGTCCGGGAACTCCGCTTCCTTGCTCTCGTAAAAGGCTACCGCCTCTTCCTTCAGCTGCTGCTCAAGGCCGCTCTTTGTGCGCTCCTTGATCCGGCCGCGGTTGATTACCTTAAGAGGCACGACCGGAAGCAGTATCTCGTTGAGCTCGGTGAGATTCCAGTGATCGCTGTTGGCGTCCTCCCCGATCGCCGTATTCACGGCGTTCTCCACGGTATCGGTAATCATCTTGTAGATGGTATCCCGCATACTCTCGCCGTCCAGCACGCGCCTGCGCTCGCCGTAGATAATCTCGCGCTGCTCGTTCATGACCGCGTCGTAATCGAGAAGGTTCTTGCGGATGCCGAAGTTGTTGGCCTCGATCTTCTTCTGGGCGGTCTCGATAGCGTGGGACAGCGACTTGTGCGCGATCTCCTGGCCTTCGGGGATGCCAAGCGCGTTGAACATGCTGATCATGCGCTCGGAGCCGAACAGGCGCATCAGGTCGTCCTCCAGGGAGATGAAGAACTTGGATTCGCCGGGATCGCCCTGGCGTCCGGAACGTCCGCGCAGCTGATTGTCAATACGCCTGGACTCATGGCGCTCGGTTCCGATTATTTTCAGGCCGCCTGCCGCTTTCGCGTCGTCGTCCAGCTTGATGTCGGTGCCGCGTCCGGCCATGTTGGTTGCGATGGTCACCGCGCCGTGCTGTCCGGCCTGGGCGACAATTTCCGCCTCCTGCTCATGGAACTTCGCGTTCAGGACGTTGTGCTGTATTCCCTCTCTCGAAAGCATCTTCGAGAGAACCTCCGATGCTTCGATGGTGATGGTGCCCACCAGCACGGGCTGTCCCTTCGCGTGGGCTTCCTTCACCGCGTCGACGACCGCGTTCAGCTTCTCCTTGCGGGTCTTGAAGACCGCGTCCTGATGGTCTATACGGATCACCGGCCGGTTGGTCGGGATCTCGATGACATCCATTCCGTAGATCTCACGGAATTCCTTCTCCTCGGTGAGAGCGGTACCGGTCATCCCGGCCTTCTTCTCAAACTTGTTGAAGAAATTCTGGAACGTGATGGTCGCGAGAGTTTTGCTCTCCTGCTTGACCTTCACGTGTTCCTTTGCCTCAATGGCCTGATGCAGGCCGTCCGAGTAGCGTCTTCCGGGCATCACGCGTCCCGTGAACTCGTCGACGATGAGCACCTGCTCGTCCTTAACGATGTAATCATGGTCCCTCGCCATGAGGTTGTTGGCCCTGAGCGCAAGGATGATGCAGTGCTGGATCTCCAGGTTCTCGGGATCTGCCAGGTTCTCCAGATGGAAGAAGCGCTCGACCTTGGATACGCCCTCCGCCGTGAGGTTTACGATCTTGTCCTTCTCATTGACGATGAAGTCGCCGGTCTCCTCCCGCTCAACGCCCATGATCGCGTCGATCTTGGAGAGATCCTCCATGTCCGCGCCGCGCTTCATCTGTTTTGCCAGGACGTCGCAGGCCTCGTAGATCTTGCTGGACTTGCTCCCCTGACCGGAAATAATCAGAGGGGTCCTCGCCTCGTCGATGAGAATGGAGTCCACCTCGTCGATGATCGCGTAATGGAGATCGCGGAGCACCAGCTGCTCCTTGTAGATCGCCATATTGTCGCGAAGATAGTCGAACCCAAGCTCATTGTTCGTGACGTAGGTAATATCACAGCCGTAGGCCTGGCGCCGCTCGTCCGGGGTCATACTGTTCAGGACCACGCCGACAGTCAGCCCCATAAACCTGTAGACCTGCCCCATCCATTCCGCGTCACGCTTTGCAAGATAGTCGTTCACCGTGACGACATGCACGCCCCTGCCCTCCAGAGCATTGAGATAGGCAGGAAGCGTCGCCACAAGAGTTTTTCCTTCACCGGTCTTCATCTCGGAGATGCGGCCCTGGTGAAGAACGATGCCGCCGATGAGCTGAACCCGGAAGGGCTCCATTCCCAGCGCGCGGCGGGCAGCCTCTCTGACTGCCGCATAGGCATCGACAAGGATATCATCCAGGGTCTCTCCCCCGGCAAGCCTCTTCCTGAAGCTGTCCGTGAGACCTCTCAGCTCCTCGTCGGAAAGTGCCGTCATCTTATCCCGCAGTGCTTCGATGGCGTCTACGGTTCCCTTGATGCGCCTGACCTCACGCTCACTGTGCGTGCCGAATACTTTATCGACAATTCTGGACATGTTTTTCCTCTCTGCACTGCCGGTCCGCGCAAGGGCGCGTCCCGGCAGCTGTGATCGTCTTATCCCGGCCCCGAAGCCGGTTGAACACCGCCGGAGAGCGGCGGATCAATAAATCTTCGCTTCCTCTTCGCCGTTCATGACACGCAGCGCGCCCTGTGCGAGAGCGAGAAGCTCGTCCTCGCCGGGATAAACCGTGACGGGAGCGATAAAGGAGACCGCATCCTTCAGTGCGGAGGTCACATACTTGTCATAGGCAATTCCGCCGGTGAGGATAATCTGGTCGACCTGCCCCTTAAGCACGGCGGACTCGGCGCCGATGTTTTTCGCAATCTGGAAGATGAACGCGTCCATTACTTCCTTCGCGTGGCTGTCGCCCTCGTCAATCATCCTGTCAACGTCACGGGCATCGTTAGTGTTGAGATAGGCATTGAATCCGCCGTAGCCCACGACCTTGCGATAGACTTCCTTCTCGGTAAGGCCGCTCTCGAAGCAAAGCTTGATCAGCGCGCCGGAAGGAACGCCTCCTGCTCTCTCGGGGGAGAAGGCGCCGTCGCCGTCAAGAGCGTTGAACACGTCGATGACCTGGCCCTTCCTGTGCGCTCCGACAGAGCATCCGCCGCCCATGTGGACCACGATCAGATTAAGCTCGTCATAAGCTTTACCCTGCTCCTTTGCGAACCTGCGCGCAACCGCCTTTTGGTTGAGGGCATGGAAGATCGACACGCGGGGAAGCTCCGGGACACCGGAATATCTCGCAACAGGGATAAGCTCGTCCACAACCACCGGATCTACGATATAGGAGGGAACGCCGATCCTGTCGCCGATCTCCCTCGCCAGAAGGCCTCCGAGGTTGGAGGCGTGCTCCCCCTGGACACCGTGTTCGAGATCTTTCTCGAGCTCGTCCGTCACCGCGTAGGTGCCGCCGGCGATGGGCTTTAAGAGGCCTCCGCGGCCTACGATCACATCAAAACCGGAGAGCTCGATGTTATTCTCCTTCAGCGCGTCAAGGATGATGTTCATCCGGAAATCCTTCTGTGCGACAATGCTCGGGAAGGAGGTGATCTCCTCGGTGGAATGTCTTAAGGTCTTGTCCAGCACCAGCGTCTCGTCGTCGAAAACGCCGATCTTTGTGGAAGTGGAACCGGGATTGATAATCAGAGAGCGAATAGCCATGGATAGTCCTTTCCTTATTCTGGTGCCGCGGCGGGATTCCCGCCGCCGGTTAATTGGAAACCTGGCCTTGCGGAAGCTTCCGCTGATCAGGCATTTTTCTTCATCTGCTCCGCGACCACCGCAGCAAGGGCGATGGAATTCACCTTGACCTCCACGGTATCGGAGCGCGATGTCAGGATGACCGGGGCCTTGGTGCCGGTGAGGATATTTCCGTTCTTGCAGGAGGCAAGCCGTACGATGGTCTTATATACGAGGTTTCCTGCGTGAATATCAGGGAACAGCAGGATGTCCGCGTCGCCGACGATCTTCCTGTCCTTCGCTCCGGCCTTGTGCTCGGCAGCTGCGGGATCGATCGCAAGATCCATGGAGAGCGGTCCGTCCACGATACAGTTTTTGATCCTTCCCTCCTCGTTCCACTTCGTAAGCTCTGCGGCCTCCAGGGTCACGGGCATCTTGGGATTAACCACCTCGACCGCCGCGAGAGGCGCGACCTTCGGGCACTCCACGCCGCAGGCCCTTGC
>OMSM01000021.1 GCA_900313745.1 uncultured Lachnospiraceae bacterium | reverse complement strand
AACTCATCCAGTCCCGTGCAGGTAATGAAGGTCTGGATCCCGCCGATGCTCCCAAGAAGGTAGTTCTGCCTTCCCGAATCCAGCTCCGAGAGCACGTCGTCCAGCATAAGAATCGGATCATCCCCTGTTCTCTTCCTCACAAGCTCGATCTCGGAGAGCTTCAGGGAAAGCGCGCAGGTTCTCTGCTGCCCCTGGGAGCCGAAACTCCTTAAGTCTATCCCGTCGCTGATAAAGGAGAAATCGTCCCTGTGCGGCCCGCAGCCCGTGTACCTTAAGTAGATGTCCCTCTGTCGGCCGCTCTTCAGTTTTTCCGCAAAACTCTCCCCGGAGACGTTCGGTTCATAGCTTATCGTCAGTTTTTCCTTTCCCCCGGAGATCTTCCCGTGGACCTCCCCGGTGAGCTCGTTGACCTCGCTCAGGAATTCCCGCCGCTTCGCGATAATGCGGCTTCCGTAGCTCACGAGCTGCTCGTCCCAGAGATCCAGGGTGTCCGTCATCTCCGGATGCTCCGGGAGATCCTTAACAAGCCTGTTTCTCTGCTCCACAATCCGGTTGTAGTTATTCAGGTCATAAAGATACGACGCGTCCAGCTGGCAGAGCTCCATGTCCATGAAGCGCCGCCTTTCCGCCGGTCCGTCCTTGACTATCCTCAAGTCCTCGGGAGAGAAAAAAACGATGTGCAGAAGACCTACGATATCTGAGGCCTTTTTGATCCGCTGGCCGTCAATGGCAATTCCCTTCGCCCTGGCCTTTCTCAGGTGCATGTCGACCCGGTAGTCCAGACCGTTTTTCATCAGCACCGCGCGGATATGTGCCTCCTCCTCGCCGAAACGAACGAGATCCCGGTCCTTTGCGCCCCGGTAGGATCTCGTCGTTGCGAGCATGTAGAGTGCCTCAAGGAGATTGGTTTTCCCCTGGGCATTATCCCCGTAAAGAATGTTCGTCCTCTCGGAGAATCCGACGCTCAGCGCCTCGTAATTTCTGTAGTTGGACAATTCGAGAGAACGAATGTACATAAATGTAAACTGACCTCACTGGGGGGCTTGAGACCTTACGGTAAAACTTTCGCCCCTGGCGGTGACCACATCTCCGTCGCGGAGCTTGCGGCCCCGGCGGGTATCCACCTCGCCGTTGACTAAAGCGCCGCCCTCCTCTACGAGAATCTTCGCATCGACCCCCGTATCGGCGATCCCGGCCAGCTTCAGTGCCTGGCCGAGCTTGATAAACTCATCGCGGATTTTAATCTCTTTCATGATCAGCCCACCGAAGTAAAGTTCACCGGAAGCACCACGTAGTTGTATGTCTCCGCGGTGTCGCGGATGAAGCAGGGCGCCTTGGGATTGACGAAGTAGATGTCCACCTCTTCGTCGTTAATCGCGCGGAGAGCGTCAAGAAGGAAGCGGGGATTAAACCCGATCACAAGGTCACGTCCGGTCTTGTCCACCTCGACGGACTCATCCATGCTTCCGATGGCGGAATTGATCCTGAGCGCCATGCTGTCGTCGCCGATGGTAAGAATAATCGGCTTCTTGTCCCCCTCTTTCACCAGAAGGGTAGCTCTGTCGAGGCAGTCCACAAGAACCTTGCGGTTCACGCTCATCCTCGTCTCGTAATCGCCGGAGAGCATCTGCTCGATTCGGAAATACTCGCCGTCGATCAGTCGCGAAACCACTATGGTCCTGTCGAATTCAAACAATACGTGCCGGTCGGTGAAGAATATCCCGCACTGTTTCTCCGTATCTCCTCCGAGGATCTTGGAGACCTCCTGAAGAGTTTTGCCCGGAATAACAACCCTGCGGTCCTGCGCCTCCCCGGCAAGCTCTGTCCTCCGGATGGAAATTCTGTGTCCGTCCAGGGTGACAAAAGTAAGTATGCCGTTCTTCACCTCCAGAAGCTCGCCGGTCATCATCCGGTTGCTCTCGTTGTCGGAGATGGAGAATATGGTCCTGTTGATCATCTCCCTTAAGGTAAACTGGGAGACCGTGATTCCTTCATCCTTCTCGATGTCCGGAAGATAGGAGAAATCCCTGCCCTCCTTGCCGAGGATGTTGAACCTGGCCTTGCCGCAGCGGATGGTGATCTCCTCCACATTGGTCTCGATGTCCACCTCCTCTTCGGGAAGCTTGCGGACGATGCCGGAGAAGAATCCGGCGTTCACTGCGATTATGCCCTTCTCAATGATCTCCCCGTCGATGCCGGTCTGGATTCCCAGTTCCATATCATTGGCGATAAGGGAGATGCTGTTCGAGGAGGCATCGATAAGGATGCACTCCAGAATAGGCATGGTGGTATGTACCGGTACTGCCTTGGAGACGATGGAAATTCCGTTGGCAAGTGAGGTTCTGCTGCATCTGATCTTCATGTGCTCTGCTCCGCCCGCGCGCGCGGGGTATAGAATAGATTATTCCGTAGTATTCGTAATAAGCTCTGTGAATTTGTTAACAACTCTTCTGATGATACCATTTTTCGCCCGAAATTTCAAACATTAGAGTGTTTACGGGCAGTGGATCGCAAGACGTTATCCAAAGCCGATTTGGGGGCTTTAGACGGCAAATTCGGGGGATAGACCTGAAAACTCCCCCGAATCAGAAAAGAAAAACGCCGTATTTTTTTATTGTGGACAGTCCTGTGTGAAAAACCGGAATCCGGCCTGAACAACCCCCGGACCGCCCGGAAATGCTATGGTTTGATGTTCAGTTTTTTAAGAATGATTTCCACATTCCCCTTTAAGTCTTCCTTCATCCGGAGATCGGACTGGATCTTCTCCGCGCCGTAGAGGACGGTGGTGTGGTCCTTGTTCCCAAGGTACTTGCCGATGTTGTCCAGCGTGATGTCCAGGTAGTTGCGCATGATGTACATGCAGACCTGGCGGGGAAGGACGAAGACCGCGCTTCTCTTGGAGCTTAAGATGTCCTCCGTCCGGACAGAGTAGTGCTCGCACACGGTGTTGATCACCTTCTCCGGGGTGCAGATTCCGCCGCCCCTGGGATCGATGATGTCCTTTAAGGCCTCCTCCGCGCTGCTTAAGTTCAGCTCGACGTTGTTCAGGCGGGAGAAGGCGATGATCTTGTTGAAGGCGCCCTCCACCTCGCGGATGTTGGAGGTGACGTTGTTCGCGATGTAGTCCAGGATTGCGTCGTCTATCCTGTGGGGCGAGTTTTCCGCGTATTTCCTCAGGATCGCCATTCTCATCTCGTAGTCGGGCATGGAGATGTCGGCGATGAGGCCCCACTCGAAGCGGGAGCGGAAGCGCTCGTCCAGGGCGGAGATCTCCTTCGGCGGATGGTCGGAGGTGATGACGATCTGCTTTCCCGCGGAGTGGAGATCGTTAAATGTGTGGAAAAACTCGACCTGAGTCGAATCCTTTCCTATTATAAATTGTATGTCGTCAATGAGCAGGACATCCACGCTGCGATACTTGTCGCGCACCTTCGCGATGGATGCCGCGTTTCCGCTCCGGATGGATTCGATCACCTCGTTGGTGAACTGCTCGGAGGTGACGTAGATGACCTTCTTCTTGGGGTCGTTGTCCAGAACGTAGTGCCCTATCGCCTGGAGAAGGTGTGTCTTGCCGAGGCCTGCGCCTCCGTAGATGAAGAGCGGGTTGTAGGTTTTGCCGGGGGATTCGGCCACGGCGAGCGCTGCCGACTGGGCAAACTTGTTGTTGTTGCCTACGATGAAGGTGTCGAAGCGGTACCTGGGATTTAAGTTGGCGTTGATGAGGAGCTGCTTCTGGGCATCGTCGGCCTCGCCGGCGCCGCGGCTCTCCTCATCCGTATCCTTCAGGACAAAGCGGACCCTGTACTCATCGTTCATCATCTCGGTGATGGTGACCTCGAAGAAGGCGGTGTAGCGCTCGGTGATGTACTTGAGCATGTAGCTCTGGTCCGAGTGCACGTTGACCGTCACGACATGGTCGTTTACCGAGGCGACGGTAAGGGGAAGGATCCAGGTTTTGAAGGATATGGCGGAAAGACCGTACTCCTCCTGTATATGGAGGCAGATCTGTTCCCAGTGTTCGCGGATGATTTGTTCTTCGTTAGTCATGGCAGTGTATTTT
>OMSM01000008.1 GCA_900313745.1 uncultured Lachnospiraceae bacterium | reverse complement strand
TCGTTGAGCGCGGCGACGATCATATCCTGAAGCATCTCGACATCCTCGGGATCCACCGCCTCCGGGGCAAGTTTGATCTCCTTGACCTGCTTCGCGCCGCTCACTACGACGGAAACCGCGCCGCCTCCTGCCTGAGCAGTGAACTCCTTCTCCTCAAGCGCCTTGCGGCCCTCCTCCATCTGGCGCTGCATGCGCTGCGCCTGCTTCATCAGGTTGCTCATGTTTCCGGGCATTCCGCCCATGTATCCGCCGCGTTTCGCCATTGCTTACTCCTTTTGTCCAGGGGGAAATGATCTAATCCTCATCGTCGGACGTATCATCGTCAACCTCAATATCCATCGCGACTTTATCCGATAAATCTAAAATATTGTCCACTTGCTGACCTTCATTGTCAAGAGACCTGTACTCGAGGGGAATGCGCATTCCGGTTCTCTCCGCGAGGTAGTCCTCCAGCTCCTTCCGCTTCTCCTCATCCTGATTGAACGAATCTGCCGCAATATAGTTGCTGAACAGAATAATCAGCTGATTGTTCCCGCCCAGGGAAAGTTTTGCCCGGCTTAATTCTGCTTTCAGATATCCGGCCAGGCCGGTCAGAAGCTTCGGCCACGCGGCGACCACCGACCGCAGGTCATCCGGCAGCGCATCGGGTTTTATCTTTTTAATCTCGGTCTTCGGCTCCGGTGCGGCAGTGCCCGCCGGGGCCGTGAAGCCCGTTCCGGGTGCGGCCTGAGCAGCCCCGGGAGCGGCGGAAACGACCGTGCCCTGCGCAATCCTGCGCTCCAGTCCCGCGATGATTCTCTCCCCGCGGACGAACTGCTCCTCGAGCACACGCATGCGCTCTTCCATGGCGTCGGCATCCATGTCCGTCGCGGGCAGGCACGCCCGGATGATCGCCGCCTCGGTGAGTATGCGCCGGTTGGCGGAAAAACGCACCCTTTCCGTGAGTTCCGAGAACAGCCGCACGAGGCGGAGAACTGCGCTTATATCCCCGGATGCGGCGTCCGCCTTAAGCCTCGACATGTTTTCGTCGGAGACATCGATGCCGGAAGAGGCTTTTGCGGAGACCATGAGCATCATGAGATTGCGGAGAAAACTGATGAAATCCGCGATGAACTGCATCAGCTCCCTGCCCTGGAGAAGGATCCGGTCCAGGATATCCAGCGCGCCCGCGGGATCCTGGCCGATGATCTTCCTGTACAGATCCGAGAACACGGACATATCTACCGCGCCGAGAATATCCAGGGTTTTCTCGTAGGTCAGGATTTCCTCGCCGTAATTGAAAGCGTTGCACTGGTCGAGAAGGGAGAGCCCGTCGCGCATGGAGCCGTCGGCCGCCGAGGCGATGTAGTTCAGAGCCTTGTCCTCTACCCTGAGGTTCTCCGCATCCGAGACCTCTCTAAGCCTTCCGGCGATGGTCGCCGTCGGGAGCCGGCCGAAATCGTAGCGCTGGCACCGGGACAGAATGGTGATCGGAAGCCGGTTGGGCTCGGTCGTCGCCAGGATGAAAATGGCGTACTCCGGGGGCTCCTCGAGAGTTTTTAACAGCGCGTTGGACGCCGAAGCGGACAGCATGTGAACCTCGTCGATGATGTAGACGCGCTTCTTCCCCAGGGTGGGGGAATACGCCACCTGCTCGATCACGCCGCGGATGTCGTCGACGCCGTTGTTGGACGCGGCGTCCATCTCCACGACATTGAGGTTCGCGTCCTGCGCGATGGCGCGGCAGACAGAGCACTCGCCGCAGGGACTTCCGTCCACGGGGTGCTCGCAGTTGACCGCCTTCGCAAAGATCTTGGCTATCGTAGTCTTGCCGGTTCCGCGCGTGCCGCAGAAGAGGTAGCTGTGGCTTATGCGGTCGTGTATGATCTGGTTTTTCAGGGTGCGCACGATCGTGTCACGGCCCCGGACATCCTCGAATGTCTGGGGCCGGTACTTGCGATACAGCGCCAAATATGGTGTATCTGCCATAACTTAACTAATCAGTCACCGAAGGAGATGCCGAGCATCTTGGCTTCCTTAATGATGTCCGCGTCGGGAGACACGCTCTTTAACTTGCCTGCGACCTCTGCCAGCGGCACCTTGACCATCTCGCGGTTCTTGTAGCCCACCATGAAGCCGAACTGCTTCTTTAAGATCAGCTTGCCCGCCTCTGCACCGAGACGGCTCGCGAAAACGCGGTCATACGGGCAGGGCTCGCCGCCGCGCTGCACGTGTCCGGGTATCGTCACGCGGACCTCGCGGCCGGTCTTTTTCTGGATCTGGTCTGCCAGTTCGTAGGAGACCGACGGGAAGGCGTAGTTCGCGAGTTTTTTCTGGTAGTCTTTCTTGGAGAGTTTTGCATCCTCCTTGGAGATCGCGCCCTCCGCCACGACGATGATGGTGAAGCGGGATCCGCGCCTGTCTCTCTCCTCGATCTTGTCAATGACCTTGTCGATGTCATACGGGATCTCGGGAAGGAGGATGATGTCCGCGCCGGAGGCCATTCCTGCATTAAGCGGGAGCCAGCCGACCTTGTGTCCCATGATCTCCACGATGAAGACGCGGCCGTGAGAGCTCGCGGTGGTATGAATCTGGTCGATTGCCTTCGTCGCGATGTCGACGGCGCTCTGGAATCCGAAGGTCATGTCCGTTCCCCAGAGGTCGTTGTCGATAGTCTTGGGAAGGGTGATGACGTTTAATCCTTCCTCGGAGAGGAGGTTCGCGGTCTTGTGGGTTCCGTTGCCGCCCAGGATCACGAGGCAGTCGAGCTGAAGCTTGTAATAGTTCTGCTTCATCGCGGCGACCTTGTCGAGACCGTTCTCATCAGGCTCCCTGATGGTCTTGAACGGGGTGCGGCTCGTGCCGAGGATGGTGCCGCCGCGGGTAAGGATTCCGGTGAAGTCATCGTTCGTCAGCATCCGGAACTTGCTGTAGATCAGGCCACGGTAGCCGTCCTCAAAGCCATAGAACTCGATCTTGTCGTCAGCCCTGTTATAGATACATTTAACGACGCCTCTCATTGCGGCGTTGAGCGCCTGGCAGTCGCCTCCGCTGGTGAGCATTCCGATTCGCAGCATAACTTTCCCCCTTATGTTGTTTTACTGCAGGATTTGCGCGGCTTACGCCGCGTATGATAATCCGGTTGACCCAATCTCTGTATCCGGTAACTGCCTCTCCTTAAGTGAAAGCGGTTAAGCAATACAGACAGGGTTATTATACCATAGCAGAGGGGGCCGGCGCGATAAGGCGCGGCCACGCATCCTGGCCGGCGCCGAAATTCTCCTCTTGCGGACAGGTATCTCCCTGTCATATAATGTTAGGGCTTGACAGAGCATGGAGGATTACCCAAGTGGTCGAAGGGGGCGCACTCGAAATGCGCTAGGCCGCCTAAAGCGGTGCGAGGGTTCGAATCCCTTGTCCT
>OMSM01000048.1 GCA_900313745.1 uncultured Lachnospiraceae bacterium | reverse complement strand
GGCCATGAGGACCACATCGGCGCCCTTCCTTACGTGCTCCGCGACATCAACGTCCCGATCTACGCGACGCGCCTGACCATGGGAATCATCGAGAACAAGCTGAAGGAGCATGAGCTTCTGGACCGCACCGAGAGACATGTCATGCAGTTCGGCCAGACCATCTCCCTTGGAAAGTTCGAGGTGGAATTCATCAAAACGAACCACAGCATCGTCGACGCAGCGGCGCTCGCGATCACCTCTCCTGCGGGCGTGGTGGTGCACACCGGCGACTTCAAGGTGGATTACACCCCGGTCTTCGGAGATGCGATCGACCTCCAGCGCTTCGCCGAGCTGGGAAGAGAGGGCGTGCTTGCGCTGCTGTGTGATTCCACCAACGCGGAGCGGCCCGGCTTTACCGCCTCGGAGAAGACCGTGGGCAAAACTTTCGACGCCCTGTTCTCCGAGCACCGCGATTCGCGCCTCATCATCGCAACCTTTGCCTCCAATGTCGACCGCGTGCAGCAGATCATCAACTCGGCCTACAAATACGGGCGCAAGGTGGTGGTTGAGGGCCGAAGCATGGTGACCGTCATCGACACGGCGAGGACGCTCGGATGCATCAGCATCCCCGAGAACACGCTGATCAGCGTGGATGAGCTGAGGAACTATCCCAACGAGAAAACAGTGATTATCACCACCGGCTCCCAGGGGGAGACCATGGCGGCGCTCTCGAGGATGGCGGACGGCACCCACAGGAAGATCACCATCGGGCACGGGGACACCGTGATCTTCTCCTCCAACCCGATCCCGGGCAACGAGAAGGCCGTGACCCACGTGATCAACTCGCTTCTGATGAAGGGCGCGCAGGTAATTTCCTCGGACGTCCACGTCTCCGGGCACCCCTGCCAGGAGGAGATCAAGCTTATATACACGCTTGTGCAGCCGAAATTCGCTATTCCCGTCCACGGGGAGCTGAAGCACCTCATGGCGCAGGCGAGAATCGCTGAGGATCTGGGCTTCGATGCGGACGATATCTTCATTCTCCATTCCGGCGACGTGCTGGAGCTTGACGAGAACGGCGCGGAGGTCACCGGCCGCGTGCAGACCGGCGAGATCATGGTGGACGGCCTCGGCGTAGGCGACGTCGGCAACGTGGTCCTGAGGGACAGGCAGCACCTGGCGGAGGACGGCGTCGTAGTCGTTGCCTTTGCCATCGACTCCTACAACGGGGAGATGGTCTCCGGACCGGAGATCACCTCGAGAGGCTTCGTCTATCTGAAGGAGTCACAGGAGCTCATCGACACCGCCACAGCGGTGGCGAGGGATGCCGTAGAGGCGGCGATGGCCAGGGGAATCTCCGACTGGAACAAGTACCGCACGATAGTCAGGGAGGAGCTCTCCGACTATTTCTGGAAGAAGACCCAGCGCAGGCCCATGATCATGCCGATGATCCTGGAGATTTAGTTCATGCATGCCCGCCGGGCGGGCGGGAGGCGCTGCCGGAAGGGCAGCGGTGAGGACCGGAAGTGAAAACCAATCAGGCAATTCCCGACCTTATTGCATCCGTGATGAAGTACGTGATCATCATCGTGCTGGTCATGTTCTGCATCAGCAAGGCAAAGGAGGCATACGGGCTGGGATACAGCATATTTTCGCCGACCGCGGCGGACTCCCCGGGCAGGGGGCACGACGTCACGGTGACGGTCAGCTCGGACATGTCGGTGTCTGACGTGGGAAAACTGCTCAAGGAGAAGGGGCTCGTCAACGACGCGCTGGTCTTCCGGATACAGGAGCTGTTCTCGGACGCGCACGGGAAGATCTGCCCGGGAACCTACACGCTGAACACGGAGATGCTCCCGCAGGAGATACTGGACATTCTCTCCGCGGATTACGAGTAAATCATTAAAGGGGCTCCGGCATATGCCGGAGCTTCTGTATATTCAGGGCTGTTCTCAGCACGGAAATTAACGATTAATCCGGCGGATCAGCTTCAGGGTGGCGGAATATGATGAAGAAACCGGAACTGCTTATTCCCGCAGGCTCCCCGGAGGTGCTCCGCACCGCGGTGCACTTCGGGGCGGACGCGGTCTATATCGGAGGCGAGGCCTACGGGCTCAGGGCAAAGGCGAAGAACTTCACCATGAAGGAGATGGCGGAGAGCGTGGACTACGCCCACAGGAGAGGGGTGAAGGTGCATGTCACCGCGAATATCCTCGCCCACGACGCGGATCTTGAGGGCGCGGAGGAGTACTTCAGGGAACTCTCCGGCATCGGCCCGGACGCACTGATCATTGCGGATCCCGGGATGTTCATGCTTGCGAAGAAGTTTTGTCCCGGAGCGGAGCTCCACATCTCCACGCAGGCCAACAACACCAACTATGCCACCTTTAATTTCTGGCACAGCCTGGGGGCCTCCCGCGTGGTGTGCGCGAGGGAGCTGAGCCTTGAGGAGATTAAGCACATCCGGGAGCGCACGGATCCGGAGCTCGCGATGGAGGCCTTCGTCCACGGCGCGATGTGCATCTCCTATTCCGGCCGGTGCCTGCTCTCTAACTACTTCACCGGAAGGGACGCGAACCGCGGCGCCTGCGCCCATCCCTGCCGCTGGACCTATGCGCTGATGGAGGAGAAGCGGCCGGGGGAATACCTTCCGGTATTGGAGAACGAGCGCGGAACCTACATCATGAATTCCCGTGATCTCTGCATGATCGAGTACATTCCGGAGCTTGTGGATGCCGGGCTGGACAGCTGGAAGGTCGAGGGGCGGATGAAGACCGCGCTCTACATCGCGACGGTGGCAAGGACCTACCGCAGGGCCATCGACGACTTCTTTGAGAGCGAAGAGAAATACCGGGCAAACCTGGACTGGTACCGGGAGGAGATCCGCAAGTGCACCTACCGGGACTTCACGACGGGCTTTTATTTCGGGAAGCCGAACGAGACTTCGATGGTCTACGACAACAACATCTACCAGAGCGAGGCGGTCTACCTCGGCACGGTGGCGGAAGCCGCGCCCGGCGGGGCGGGGAAGTTTTCGCAGAAGAACAAGTTCCGCACCGGCGACGAGATCGAGATCATGAAGCCGGACGGCAGGGACGTGCGCGCGAAGGTACTGGAGCTTCTAACGGAGGACGGCATCCCGGTGCCCGACGCGCCGCATCCGGGGCAGGTGCTCTGGGCTAGGCTCTCCGAACAGCCTGAGGAGGGGGATGTCCTCAGAACCGTTTGACATTTCGGGCCGTTTAGTGCATCGTATCTTGCAGCAAAATTACGAGCCGGCGCCGCCGGAGATCAGAGAGGTCCTATGAGCAGCGAATCCATGACAGCAAATGTAGAGGCAATTTTCGGTGAGAACGTGTTCACCATGAGCAAGATGCGGGAGAGGCTTCCGAAGCCGGTGTACGCCAAGCTCCGCTCGGCGATGCAGGGCGGGCCGGAACTGTCCCGCGCCGACGCCGACGTGGTGGCGAAGGCGATGAAGGACTGGGCGATCGAGAAGGGGGCGACGCACTACACCCACTGGTTCCAGCCGCTCACCGGGATCACCGCGGAGAAGCACGACTCCTTCGTCACCCCTCCGGACGAGGAAGGGCATATGCTTATGGAGTTCTCCGGCAAGGAGCTGATCATGGGCGAGCCGGATGCCTCGTCCTTCCCCTCCGGCGGATTGAGGTCTACCTTCGAGGCCAGGGGCTACACCACCTGGGACGTCACCAGCCCGGCCTTCCTCAAGGCGACCTCCGCGGGATACACCCTCTGCATTCCCACCGCGTTCTGTTCCTACACCGGCGAGGCTCTGGACAAGAAAACTCCCCTGCTGCGCTCCATGGAGGCGGTGAACAACCAGGCGCTGCGCCTCCTGCGTCTCTTCGGCGATACCGAGTCGAAGAAGGTGCTGACCTGTGTCGGTGCGGAGCAGGAGTACTTTCTGGTGGACAAGGATACCTACTTAAAGCGCCCCGATCTCATCTACTCCGGCAGGACGCTTTTCGGCGCCCCCGCGCCGAAGGGCCAGGAGATGGAGGATCACTATTTCGGCGTCATCCGCGAGCGGATCGGCGCATACATGAAGGACCTGAACGATGAGCTCTGGAGGCTCGGCGTCCCCGCAAAGACCCAGCACAACGAGGCGGCTCCCGCCCAGCACGAGCTTGCTCCGATCTACGAGAACGCCAACATCGCCTGCGATCACAACCAGATCATCATGGAGGCGATGAAGCGGGTGGCGATCCATCACGGGCTCCGCTGCCTTCTCCATGAGAAGCCCTTTGCCGGCGTGAACGGCTCGGGCAAGCACAACAACTGGTCCCTGCAGACGGACACGGGGATAAATCTCCTGGATCCGGGCGAATCCCCCGAGCGGAACATTCAGTTCCTCTTAATTCTCTCCTGCATCCTGAAGGCCGTGGATGTCCACGCGGACCTCTTAAGGCAGAGCGCCTCCGACGTGGGCAATGACCACCGTCTCGGCGAGAACGAGGCACCGCCCGCGATCATCTCCGTGTTCCTTGGAGCCCAGCTCGCCGACGTGGTGCGCCAGCTGGTGGAGACCGGCGCGGCGGACAAGCACATCAAGGGCGGCGTGCTGAAAACCGGCGTCTCCACTCTTCCGGACCTGGTGAAGGACGCGACGGACCGCAACCGGACCTCTCCCTTTGCCTTCACCGGCAACAAGTTCGAGTTCCGCATGGTGGGAAGCGCGGATTCCATCGGAAGCTGCAACACCATCCTTAACGCCATCGTCGCGGAGGCCTTCTCCGACGCGGCGGACGAGCTGGAGAAGGCGGACAATCTGCCGATGGCGGTCCACGACTTATTAAAGAAAAACTTTATCGAGCACCAGCGCATTATCTTTAACGGCAACGGCTACGCGAAGGAGTGGGTGAAGGAGGCCGCGCGCCGCGGGCTTCCCAACATCCCCGGTACGGTGGAGGCGGCGTCCGCGCTGACCACGGACAAGGCCGTGGCCCTCTTCGAGAGGTTCGGGATTTTCACCCGAAGCGAGCTCGAAAGCCGCGAGGAGATCACCTACGAGACCTACTCCAAGACCATCAACATCGAGGCGCTGACCATGATCGACATGGCCGGGAAGCAGATCCTTCCCGCATGCATGCACTATGCGGGCGAGCTCGCCTCCTCGGTCTCCGCGCTGAACGCGGTGGGGCTTTCCTCCGCGGCGGAAACGGAGAGGCTTAAGGAGATCGTCTCCCTTATTGACGAGATGCAGGGCGCCCTGGATACGCTGAAGAAGCTGACGCTCAAGGCGGAGAGCCTGAAGACGGATACGATCGAGCGCGCGAAGAAGCAGGCCTGCCTCTACAAGGACCAGGTGAAGCCTGCGATGAAGGCCTTAAGGACGCCGGCGGACGCGCTGGAGATGCTGGTGGACAAGAGGGAGTGGCCGTTCCCGACGTACGGGGACCTGATGTTCGAGATCTGAGTTAAATCGCTGAGCGCCTGTTCCGAAGTACCCTTGCGGGCGCCGCCGCTGCGCCGAGCTCAGAGTGCGAACGGTCCCGGGAGCGCCGGACAAGCGAAGCCACTATGATCTCCGTAAACGTCGGGTCAGCTGTTTATTGGCGATTGTTAATTGGCTCTGCGTATTTTATAATATTTGGCGTGATTGCGCGCCGCATGGTGCGGGGTGCTTCTCATTCTGACGGAGGTTATTATGAAGAGAAAACTGATCAGTTTACTTGCTGCGGCCGGCGTCCTGGCGATGACCCTGGC
>OMSM01000044.1 GCA_900313745.1 uncultured Lachnospiraceae bacterium | reverse complement strand
GTGGAGCTGGAGACGTAGGAATAACCGAAATCCCCGTGCAGAAGCTGCTTTATGTAGATCCAGAACTGGACAAGCACGGGCTTGTTCAGCCCGTACTTCTCCTGCAGCATTTTGATTAATTCGGGATTGGGATTGTCCTTGCCGGCGAGAAGCCTGGTGGGATCACCGGGAGCCATCCGGACGATGACAAAGTTGAAAAGAACGGAAAAAAGAACGACCAGGGCACCGGTGCCGAGTCGCTTCAGTACATACTTCTTCATTACACCACTCCTTTAATGTATTATAATCATAGTATAATTTGGACATGTATACAAGATTGTTTTATATTTATACATTTTCAAATCCGGAAAACGACAGGAGGAAGCAGCATGATCATCAAAAACGGACGCATTCACGACGGGAAGGGGAAAGTTTTTCCCGCGGACTTAAGGCTAAACGACGGAAAAATCGCCGAGATCGCGGAACACATCGACGCTCCGGATGAGGAGGTCTTCGACGCCTCCGGAATGGAGATCCTTCCCGGCTTCATCCAGACCCTCTCCTTCTGGGGCATCAACGGCTCCTCAACGGAGATCCGTCCCTCCAGCAACGACAATGACGAGCTCTCCGACCCGATCACGCCCCAGTTGGATGTGAAGTACGCGTTCAACGGCCGCGCGGCCACCGTGCAGCAGCTCGGTGCCTTCGGCCTGACTACCGTCGGCGTTACCCCGACCGACAACAACCTCTTCGGCGGCACCATGGCCGTGTTCGAGGTGGACGGAGTGAATCCCTTCGCGATGTGCGTAAAGCCCTGCGTCGGCATGAAGGCTTCCGTCTGTAAGAAGTTGAAGGACAGCTACGGCAAGCGCAACGTCGCCCCCCAGACCAAGATGTGGATCTTTGAGCAGCTCTCCGAACAGCTCCGCCTGGCCTCCGAGTACAAGATCGAGAAGGACAAGCCCCGCGACATGAAGCTCGAGGCGATAAAGCGCGTCGTGGACGGCGAGCTTCCCCTCTTCGTCAGCACGGACACGGAACAGGACGCCCTCTTCGTCGCGGATATCGTAAAGCCCTACGAAAAGCTGCGCCTTGTTCTGTGCAACGGTTTCGGCCTCACCGCGGAATCCGGGTGGCTCGTCGAGAACGGCATTCCCCTTGTCGTCCGCTCCTCCAGCATGACGATGGACGACATCGCCATGGCGCTCGACTTAAAGGGCATCGCCGCCCTGGCGGACAAGGGCCTTGAAGTCGCCCTCTCCGGTGTGGACAGCTCCTTCCAGATGCGCGAGGATGTGCTCTGGCTCGGCATCGCCATGATGAAGATCATGAAGGACGAGTCGAAAGTTTTGCCTATGATGACAAGCATCCCCGCAAAACTTCTCTCGGTGGACGACGTGACCGGCAGCATCGAGGCAGGCAAGCGCGCGGATCTGGTACTCTGGAGCGCGAACCCGCTGGAGACCTATGAGGCGGAGATTGTTGCTACCTACATGGGCGGCCGCGTGATCTACAGGAAGGGGGACGAATTAAGATGTATGTAATTAAGAACGGACTTGTATACTCCATGACGGAGTCCGCCCCCTTCGAGGCGGATATCCTCGTCGGTGACAGCGGGAAGATCGAGGCTGTCGGCAAAGACATAAGCGCGGACTGTGAGATCATCGACGCCGCGGGATGCGCGGTCGTCCCCGGCCTTGTGGATGCCCACAGCCACATCGGCGGCGTGCAGATGGAGACCGAGGACCTGAACGAGTGCACCAAGCCCTGCACCCCCGAGGTGGACTCCTATTACGGCATCGACCCCAAGAGCAGGGATTTCGAGGTAGCCATCCGCTGCGGCATCACGACAAGCTGCCTGATCCCCGGAAGCGGCAACGTGATCGGCGGCTGGGGCATGGTCATGAAATCCAATCCCGGCACCATCGCGGAGCGCGTCATCAGGCGCCCTGTCTGCCTTAAGGCCGCGACCGGCATCAATCCCAAGGGCATGTACTCGAAGAACAAGCAGATGCCCATGACCCGCATGGGCATCGCGTTCCTTCTCCGCGATTATCTGCGCCAGGTGCGCGAGTATATGGAGAAGAAGGAAACCGCTGCCGGCGATCCCGAGAAGATGCCCAAATTCGATCTCGGCCTCGAGCACGGCATTCCCGTACTGGAAAAGAAGATCCCTCTCAAGGTCCACACCTATATGCATGACATGGTCACGGTGGTGGAAATCGCGAAGGAATTCGACATCGAGGTCACGATCGACCACGCGCAGGGCGCGAGCGACTTCTACGATGTCCTGACAGACTCCCATGTCCGCGGCGTCATCTTCGGCCCCATCTCCGCGGGACTCTTCCCCGGCGAGGGCGGCAAGATCGACTTCGAGTGCTGCAAGGGCCTCGATGACCGCGGTGTCCGCGTCACCGTCATGACCGACGGGCCGGTGACCCCGGAAAATCTCCTGATCTACCAGGCCGGCGAGGCGGTGCGCAAGGGCATGGATCCTGTCCGCGCTCTCCGCATGATCACAATGAATGCAGCAGAGATGCTCTATGCGGACAGCCGCGTCGGTTCCCTTGAAGCCGGAAAAGACGCGGACATCCTGATCTACGAGGCACTTCCGACAAAATATGTCGCGGCCAACCTGAAAATGACCATGATCAACGGTAAGGTGCTGTACCGGGCGTAAGCTCTGAGTAAACTCTGAAACTGATAAAGGAGAACTGTTCTATGAAGTATAACTACCCTGAGTGCCGCCGTTCCGATCTTGTGGAGGATTATTTCGGCCACAAACTGGAGGCGCCGTACACCTGGCTCAGAAACACGAAGGATCCGGAGGTTCTTGATTTCACCGCAAGGGAGAACGCATTTACCGACGCCTGGTTCGACAAGGACGAGGTGGAGGCGATGAAGGCGAAGCTTAAGGCTGAGCATGTCCCGGAGCCGATGATGAGACTCTCTCCCTGGAGGGACGGCTACCTTGCTTCCGAGAGCAAAGACGGCAACAGCAGTGTCGTGGAACTGGACAGCAGCATGAACAAGGTCCGCACGCTGTTTGCGCGCTATGATCTTCCGGAGCGCACGTCGTTCGCGGCGGATGCCTGCCCGACGGACGAGAACCTTCTGGCAATCCTGACCATGGTTGACGCGGCTCCCCGCCCGGACATCGTGATCTACGATTTTGAGAAGAAGGAAAACCTCGCAGTTCTTCCCATGACCTTCAGCGGCAGCTGGTCCAAAAAACGCCGTTCCTACTACTCTCCCGCCACAAAGGTGGAGGGGGAAAGCTCCCTCACCACCATACAGCGCTGGGACGCGGACACCGGCGAAGTGGCCGAGATCCTTACCTATCCGGAAAATTCCATCTTCGGCGAGATCTCCCGCTCCGAGGACGGAAGCTGTTTCATTTTCTGCTTCTCCATGAACTACTCCGAGCACATCTTCTACTCCTATGAGGAGGAGAGCGGACAACTGACCTGCCTCAACGAGGGATGCCCCCTGGAGCTGATCTACGTGGATTCCACGGCCGACGGGCATTATTTCATCTCGCTTAAGGAATCTGATCACGGTACGCTGATCGTGATCCCCCGGGGCGGGACAATAGCCGACGCCCGCACCGTCTACGAGGAGAAGGACGGCTACATGGACAGCGGATTCTCCGCGGGAGGGAAGCTTTTCGTCCATGTGCAGAGCTGTGCGGCGAGCGCGGTCAAAACTGTTCCGGACGGCACACCCGTCGCCCTCCCCGAGCCTGTATGCGCCATCGCCCCCTGCGGTGAGGGACGCGGAGTGAAGTTCTTCAGTTTTGACAGCTTCACCTCCTCTCCCGTCATCCTGAAATTCGACGGGGAGAAATTTGAGACTGCCCAGGGCACTCCCGCGGACGGGAGCGAAATGGTGGCAGAGCTGCTCTTCGCCGAATCCGGCGCGGACGGGGCGAAAATCCCTTACTACCTTGTCCGCAGGAAGGACGCGGAGAAGGACGGGAATCACAGAACCCTCATGTACGGCTACGGCGGCTACAACATCAACATGCCCCCCTGGTCTACGGAGATGGTCTCGCAGACCAATATCCGCAGCTGGGTGCTATCGGGCGGAATCTACGTACATTGCCTGCTCCGCGGCGGAAACGAGTACGGTCCTGCGTGGCATCTTGCCGGCATGGGCATGAACAAGAAGAACTGCTACGGGGACTTCATCGGCATTGCAGAGAAGATCATCGCCGACGGCTGGACCGTTCCCGCAAAGATTGTCATCAGCGGCTGCTCCAACGGCGGCCTGCTCATGAGCGCGCTGGTCACCATGCGCCCCGATCTCTGGGGCTGCGTCATCGATTCCGTTCCCCACACGGACATGATCCACTTTGCGGACGACGACCGCGGAGCGATGTACATCACGGAATACGGCGATCCGCACCGCTCTGAGGAGGAGTTTTTATACCTTAAGAGCTACTCTCCCGTCCACAACGTGCGCGCCGTGGATTATCCCCCGGTCTACATTCAGACCGGCGAGTGTGACAACAACGTGCCGCCGTATCACGGGAAGAGCTTCGCCGCGACAATGCAGTCCATGAATACCAGCGACAATCCCATCCTCTTAAGGGTGCTGGAGAAGGGCTCCCACGACCGCGGCCAGGGAGAGGTCTTCTGGCAGACGATCGCGGAGATGCGGGTCTTCATGGAGAAGGCGCTCGGCTGACCGGTAAGGAGACAGGGGACGGTTCTCTGTCTCCCGGATTTGTGGTATGCTGAAGTTAATCGTTATTCTTCCGCGGGCCTGTCCGCTCCGCGGGACAACAAACATCAACTTCTTAGGAGAGAACAGACATGACGATCTATGTGAACGCCGCTGCCGGACATGACGGCAACGGCACGAAGGAAATGCCCTTCCGCCACATCAACGACGCAGCGAAAATCGCCGTTCCCGGAGATGAGATCCTCGTCGCGCCCGGCACCTACAGGGAGTATGTGGATCCCGTAAACGGCGGCACGGAGGATGCGCGCATCACCTACCGCAGCACCGAGCCTCTCGGCGCGGTGATCACCGGCGCCGAGCCCGTGAAGGACTGGGAACAGTACGAGGGCACGGTCTATGTCACCAGAGTGAAGAACAGCATCTTCGGCGACTATAACCCCTACACCACCTATGTCTTCGGCGACTGGTACTTCGCGACCCGCGACAAACACACCGGCTGCGTCTGGCTTAACGACAAGGCACTCTACGAGGCGACCTCGCTCGAGGCCTGCATCGCCGCCGAGGTCTACGAGTGCTCCTGGGAGCCCGAGGCTTCCCGCTGGAAATGGTACGCCGAGCAGGATGCGGAGAAGAACGAGACTGTGATCTACGCCAATTTCGGCGGGGCGGATCCCACAAAGGAAAACGTTGAAATCACTGTCCGCAGGCGCTGCTTCATGCCCTCGAAGATCGGCCGCGGCTATATCACCGTCAGCGGCTTCAATATCAACAAGTCCGCCAGCACCTGGGCACCGCCCGCGGCATTCCAGGACGGCATGATCGGCCCCCACTGGTCCAAGGGCTGGATCATCGAGGACTGCGAGATCTGGGGCGCGAAATGCGCAGGCATTTCCGTCGGAAAGTACTACGATCCCGAGAATGACCACTACTTCACCACGAAGCACTTAAAGAGCCCCACCCAGATGGAGCGCGACGCCGTCTGCCGCGGCCAGTATCACGGCTGGCTCAAGGAGAAGGTCGGGAGCCACATCATCCGCCGCAACAACATCCATCACTGCGAGCAGGGCGGCATCATCGGCCGCATGGGCGGTGTATTCAGCATCATCGAGGACAACCATGTCCATCACATCAACAACATGATGGAGCTCGGCGGTGCGGAGATCGCGGGCATCAAGATGCACGCTGCCATCGACGTCACCTACCGCCGCAACCACATCCACCACTGCACCATGGGCATCTGGAACGACTGGGAGGCCCAGGGAACCCGGATCACCGGCAATATCCTGCACGACAACCAGAAGCCTGCATTCGCGAAGCAGCTCTCCGGCGGCATGACCTGCCAGGATATCTTCGTCGAGGTCGGCCACGGCCCGACGCTCATCGACAACAACCTGCTGCTCTCCGATGTCAGCCTGCGCATCGCCACTGAGGGTGTCGCGATGGTTCACAACATCATCTGCGGCGCGCTGACCTATGTCGGCGAGGGCACCGGCGACCGCTACACGCCTTACCACATGCCGCACCGCACGGAGGTTCAGGGCTTCATGACCTTCCTGCACGGCGACAACCGCTTCTACAACAACATCTTCATCCAGAAGTATTCCGCGGAAGACTTCGTCATGCGCAGCGACAGCACCGACAGGGTGAGCAAGGAAAACCGCCAGGTCGGCACCTACTGCTGGGATGAGTACCCCACCTATGACGAGTGGATTGCCCAGTTCGATCTGGACAACGAGATCCCCAATATGATGGGCCTCGCCCGCGCGCACTACAGCCATCTTCCGGTCTGGTGCGACGGCAACGTCTACTTCAACGGCGCGAAGGCATGGAAAAAGGAGAAACACAACATCGTCGACAATGACAATCACGTCGACATCGACATCGTCGAGAAAGAAGACGGCTGGTATCTTGAGACCAACGTCTACGACTTCATCGGCGATTTCAGGTGCGACCTTATCGACTCCGATGTTCTGGGCTATGCCTTTGAGCCCAACCAGCGCTTCGAGAATCCGGACGGAACGGCAATTACTTTCAACTCCGACTACCTTGGCGAACACAGAGGAGTAAGCATCATCCCCGGTCCCTTCGCCTGCGCTTCGGAGGCCGGCCTTAAGATGTACGGCGCAAATCTCAATGATTAAAGTACCTGTTTTCCCGGTACAGTCAGCTTTAACTGCGGCCGCGCGGCTTCCCGCGCGGCCGCTTTCACTGTATCGCGATGCACTTTTCTGCTATAGTGACAATGACAGCATAAATGCCGGCGAAACTTTGCCGCAGCACACAACAAGAGGAGGATCACCATGGAAAACATCGGCAATTCCAACCGCATCGCCAGGGAATACCTGGATTCGCTGCGCATAGAAACCCGCTACATGAACGCAGACTTCCCCGATACGACCTTCGAGCTGTTCGGTGAGAAGTTTTCTTCCCCGATCATGACTGCTGCCCTCTCCCATCTGGATCACTTCATCGAGCCCGGCGCTGCAATGGCCCTCGCAAAGGGCGCGGCCGATGCAGGATGCGTTCTCTGGTACGGCATGGCTGAAGAGGAGGAGATCGACCGTCTCGCATCCACCGGCGCAAAAGTCATCGAAATCATTAAGCCCTACGATGACCGCGACATCATTTACCGCAAGATAGAGCACGCGGAAAAAGCCGGCCTGCTCGCCGTCGGCATCGACATCGACCATGCTTTTTCCTACGATGGCGGGCCGGACATTGTGAACGGAATAAAGCAGCGTCCGATGAACACGGCGGAGATGAAGGATATCATCGCCTCCACCTCCCTGCCCTTCATCGTAAAGGGCGTGCTCAGTACCTACGACGCGGAGGAATCTCTCCGGGCAGGTGCGAAGGGCCTGGTAATCTCTCATCACAACAACCGCATCGAGTACGCAGTTCCCCCGCTGAAGATTCTTCCGGACATCCTGAAATGCACGGAAGGCAAAGCTCTTCTCTTCGTCGACTGCATGATCCAGACCGGAATGGATGCCTTCAAGTGCATAGCCCTCGGCGCGAAGGGCGTCTGCATAGGACGGCCTCTGATGGCTGCCTACTCCGCCGATCATGAGAACGGTGTCCGCGACTATCTCATGAAAGCACGGAACGAGCTTGCCAAGGCAATGGCCTTCACCGGATGCGCCGCTCTGGACAGAATCGAGGCGTCCGTGATCCACGGTGCCTGATCTTGCGCCTCAGCCTCCGGAGACGCCCCCAGATGGATAATTTTGCCGCAAAACTGCGGATGGTTTCCATTTCATTCCGCACCGGAGAGACTATAATTATCGAAGCCGCCTTAGCTCCGCGGCCATTATCCAAGGAGGACATGTGAAATGAGCAAACTGTACTTTATTCCCGGAAGCCAGGACCTGTACGGCGAGGAATGCCTTAAGCAGGTCGCCGCGGACTGCCGCGACATGGTTGGTTTCCTTAACGAAAAGCTCGGAGACGTCGTCGATATCGAGCTGCTTCCCACAGTGGAGACCGCGAAGATCTGCGTGGAAGATATCCGCGTCGCCGAGAATGACGACGACTGCGTCGGCGTCATCACCTGGATGCACACTTTCTCTCCCGCCAAGATGTGGATCAAGGGCCTGCAGCACCTGACCAAGCCTCTGCTCCACCTGCACACCCAGTACAACGAGAAGCTGCCCTACGACTCGATCGACATGGACTTCATGAATCTTAACCAGGCAGCCCACGGTGACCGCGAATACGGCTATATCGTCGCCCGCCTCGGCATCGCCCATGAAGTTGTCGCCGGCTATTACAAGCATGAGCGTGTCATCAGCCAGATCCGCCGCTTCGCCGAAGTCGCGAAGGCCATCAGCCTCTCAAAGAACCTGACCGTCGCAACCTTCGGCAACAATATGCGCGATGTCGCCGTCACCGACGGCAACCGCCTGGAGTCCCAGATCCGCTACGGCTGGGAGATCAAGTACTGGGGCATCGGCGAGATCGCAAAACTCGCCAACGAGGCCTCCGATGCCGAGATCGACGCCAAGATGGACGAGTACACCTCTAAATACACCATGGCGACAGACAATATCGAGGCTGTCCGCGAGCAGGCGAAATATGAAGTTGCCCTGGACAAGTTCATCGCGGGTACGGGCGTCGGCGCATTCACCGATACCTTCCAGGATCTGTTCGGCCTGCGCCAGCTTCCGGGCATCGCTGCCCAGAATCTCATGGCCAAAGGCATCGGCTTCGGCCCCGAGGGCGACTACAAGATCAGCGCCTTCTCCGCTGTGCTGATGAAGATGGCCGAGAACCGGGGCGGTGCGACGGGCTTCATTGAGGATTACACCTACGACCTCACCGAGGGCGAGGAGCTGGAGCTCGCCTCCCACATGCTTGAAGTCCCCGCGTCCTTCGCGGCGTCCAAACCCGAGATCCAGGTTCATCCCCTCGGCATCGGCGGCAAGGAGGATCCCGCGAGGCTGGTCTTCGACGGTGTGACCGGCGACGGTATCCAGGTCACCCTGGTCGACATGGGCGACCACTTCCGCATTATCTGCGCGGACATCGAGCTGGTGAAACAGCCCGCACCCATGCCGAAGCTTCCTGTTGCGCGCATCATGTACCGCCACAAACCCAACTTCGCGATCGGAACTGCGGCATGGTGCTATGCCGGCGGCGCACACCACTCCGTCGTCTCCACTTCGCTGACCCGCGACGATATCGCGATGTTTGCCCGCCTGACCGGAACCGAGTTCATTGCCATCGGCGACGATACCACAGAGGCGGATCTGCAGAAATTCTGATCACTACTGCCGGGAGCCGAACCTCACGGCTGCCGGCAGGGACTATGAGCCATGGCTCATATCCGACGCATAAGGAAAGGACAGGGAGCCGTCCCTGTCCTTTCTCTTTACAATCCGGTCTTCATAATTCTTATCGTTTCTATTCTTATCGTTTCCTGCGGATTCCCAGCCGCTTCGCCGTACGTGCAGCGGCCTTAAGGCAGAGGAAAGCCGCCTTCCGGATCGGATAAATCCCCTGCCAGAACCGGACGTAGGCGCGGTATTTCGCGTCTGTTACCTGGTAAGTTTTACCCTTTCGGACAAAACTGGTCAGGACACCGATAACCTCGCTGTCGGGCACCAGTTCCACGGCATAGGTATTGTCCCCCAGGATGCGGTAATACCCCTCTTCTACCCCGATTACCCGGTGGAGGACGTAAGCTCCTTCCCGCCTGTACAGGGCAACGTCATACCGCTTAAGACGCGAAACAGGGACCCTTATAATCACCAGGTCCCTGTTCTCGTGAAGCATGGGAAGCATGCTCACCCCTCTGGTCCTGTAGACCAGTTTTCCGTCCTTTTTCAGAAGTTCCTCAAATGAAGCCATGTCATCCTGTCAGGCATCGGGCTCATGGAGCTCGAATATTTCCTCATACATTTTCGGAGGGAGTATCGACTGATACAGTCCGGAATAAATCTCCCGGATCTCCTCATCCGTGTGCGCACCGTTCACCGGCATCTCCAAAACACGGTATTCCACACCGTAAAGAAGAACCGTCACGCCGGTGACCACCATACCGTTTCTCCGGTAGAACTGGATTCTCCACTCCTTGTAGGCGCGGTCCTCTTCGCTCTCTGCGTAATCGGGGTTTTCCACCTCGCCGACAACGCTTGCCGCACCCTGCATTACATCATACAGCCCCTTGAAGAAAGCGGACCCGACTCCCTTATCCCGCATCTCCTTTACAACCGCAAGATAATCGAAGAGATAGTCCCTTCCCCTGTCCGTCTCCCGGCTCGCGAAAAAAGCGTATCCGCAGAACACCCCGCCGTCATCGAAGCAGCCGTAGCAGGTATAACGGTTCTCCTGCATGGCCTCCTCGATCATGTACAGGGGGCGCAGCTCGTCAGGGGGAAAATCCTCCGTAAGGTACTTCCCGTAGACATCCCTCACTTCATCCAAAGTAAGCTCTCTAACAACCATACGCTCTATGCGAACTCTGCCTGTGAGCACCGTTAAGGCTGCAGTCAGAAGTATTTACAGCTGATAAGTCCTGTACACCACAATCTCGACCCGGTCCATGCGGATGCTGACATGCACGTCGTCCGCGAGGTTGGCGATGATGGAGCGCTCCAGCTCATCCCAGGGTTCCCGCTCTTCCTTCTCCTTCATCATGTCGCCGTAGATCTCCAGCATGGAGGCACGGTAATTGGTGAGGCTCCACATGGACATTCCCTCGACAGGGGAAGACATGTCGACACCCTCGTCGTAGAAGGACAGCAGAGACTCATCCGACGTCCCGGGATCAGCATTGATCACGTCCCTCAGCCCGAGGACTCCGACACCGATCATGTCGCGGATCTTGCCCATGATGCCGGTGGCAGCGGCATTCTTCCGGTTTGTCGCGGTCTCAAGCAGCTCCGCGCGGCGCTCGCGGGTCATTTCCGTTCTGCCAAGGAGATGGAACTCACACTTGCGGTCATTTCCCTCGATCCAGAAGAGCGCGGTGTAGTCGTTCTCCGTGATGCCGGAGAGCAGGCCCATCAGCTCCTCCGAAATCAGGCGAAGGCGCAGGGCTTCCTTGGCGGATACGCCGGCCCATCCTGCGAACTCGGAAGTTTTGTCCATCGCCGCGGCGATGCGATCGTCGTCACCGTTCACATAAATCTGATCAGTCTTCATCTCGCCCTCCGTCTCATTCGATGGTAAGGATCTCGCTGAAACCGGTGACCTCAAAGATCTCCATTACTTCCTCTGTAGCATTTCTCACCACCATGCTCCCCTGCCTGTTCATCACTTTCTGGAAGGACAGAAGCACACGCAGGCCCGCACTGGAAATATACTCAAGTCCGGCAACGTCGATCACGAGTTCCGTTACGTTATCAAGGCAGTCCGCCATTTCCGCCTCAAGCTGGGGAGCTGTCGTCGTATCCAGTCTTCCCTCAAGCGTAACCGTAAACTCTGCCCCATTGTCATTTTTGTTGATACTCAGCATTGATATCCTCCATTTCCATCCTCTTGTAGAGTAAATATACCAGCACCGCCGCTACAAGTCCGACCGCGCCGGAAAGAATTGTCTGGAAAATGCCTGTCACATTTGCTTCAAGCATCTTCTCGGGATGTACAAAATAATAAAACCACTGGATCACGGACGGCGTGTTGAACCCGGCATGAATGAAGATGCCGTAGAGTATGTTGTTCTCCTTCATGGAGATCACGCCGATGATCCAGCCCATGGCAAACGCGTACAGTATCCAGATACTGCTTCCGTGCATGACCGAGAAGATCACGGTCGTCACAATCAGCGCCGGCATGTCATGCCACCGCCTTAAGAGACGGTTCAGCATGTATCCGCGGAAGATCACCTCTTCCACAAGAGGCGTAAACACAGCGCTCTCGATAATCGTGAGCAGAATATCGTAGCGCTGGTAAGCCCGGTTGACCTTCTCCTGGTAGGATGCGAAAATCCAGACCTTGGGGATAAGCGTCAGGAACGCGGAGAGGAACATCGCCGTACCGGCGCCGAACACCAGCCCCATGAACACCTTCTTCCAGGAAATGTGATCCCGGAATAGCGAGGCGTCCTCAAAGAACGTACTCCCGTTCTTCTTGGACTTTTTGAACATCCGCCTCAGAGTGATCAGGACGGCGAAGGCCACCATGATATTCGAGTAGCTCTGCAGGTATTCGGGAAAGCTGTAATGCATCATCCCGATAAACGGATACCCGACGATGATGCAGATAATCGTAATCACGATATAGCTGATCATCGGGCCGGAAGCATAGAACAGATCCCGCGCCACGAAATAGATCTTCTGCTGAATCGTGAGCGGACCGTTCGCTGTGCGGAAGCTCACCGGGTTTTCATCGTCGATGCCCCTGCGCTTCTTCTTTTTACCGGGCGACTCCTCCGCTTCCTCTTCCCTGCCGGGCGGCTCCGGCTCCCTGCCGAATAGATACGGAAGCCAGTCAAAAGGACCGTACTTCTTTTTCTTCCTGCTCATAAGCGCTTATTCGATCGGCAGATACCCTGACAGTCCCGTCACATCCAGCAGGTCGCGGAGTGAATCATTGACATTTCTAAGGACAAAACTTCCCGCTGCAGCGCGCATTTTCTTCTGCACCACGGTAAGCGCGCGAAGCCCTGCCGAGCTTAAGTATTTCGTGCTCTCCATGTCCACGACGAACAGATCGGAAGCACCGTTCTCCACCTGTTCCGCCACCATTTCAACCATTTCCTGCTGCACCTTCGACGCGTTAACGCCATCCACACGCTCGGGTGCACGATAGACGATTTCCTTCATTTCCCTTCCATCCTTTCGGTAATGCTGCTGCCCGCGCTTCCGGGAGCATTGCGCCGGCGGGCCTGCCGCCCTTCCCTCCTGCCCGGAACCGCTTCAGGGATGTTGTTTGTTAAACTATTTAATTATATCATACTCTTCTTCACCGCTGTGAATTTCTGTCATCAGGATACCTGCAAAACTCCACAGGAACGGTTCGGAGACCACCGTGCGGAAGGTAAACATCTGTCCGGCCGCACACGAAACCAGGAGAAGCGCACCAGTAAGCGCCGCAGCCCTCCTGCCCGGAGCAGCTGCGGACGAATTGTCTTTTTCTGTCCGGGAATATGCCCGGAGACAGCCCATGAGAAAAGAGAGATAGAACCCGGCGAGCGAAGCGGCGTACAGCGCCCCCTCATCGATCAGGGCAGTGAACAGCCCGCAGTGAGCGTTGGTCAGGCGAAGGGGGCCGAAATACTGCGAGACCATGTCCGCGACAGCCGGATGAGACATTGCCCAGGCTGCAAAACCATCCGGACCTATGCCGAAGAGTTTTCTCCGGAACGGAAGATCCCGGAACAGCCTGCCGGCGATGCGCCAGACCGCGCCGCGGCCGTTGCCCCAGCCGGCCCGGAAATCGACGGAAAACTTGTAATACAGCCACGCTATTACCCCGCTGCCCCACCCGCTTTCCGCACATGCGTGGATCGCGGCAGCAAGGAGACAGAGGAAGAACAGGAAGCAGATAAACGCGGTCAGTACAGCGGATACGGCCTTCCCGAATGTACCTCCTGCTCTTCCGGATATGGCGATCAGGAGCACTGCGGCCATTCCGCCGAGCGACAGCAGGCAGGAATCCGTCCCCTGCGTAAGAGCTGACCAGATGCCGAGAACAAGTCCCAGGCACAGAAAAAGGACATGAAGCACCTGCAGAACGCAGTTCCTTCCCCGGATCCGGTTCTTCGCCCTGAGCAGCACTCTTACAAGATCTCCGGCCCAGAGCGGCAGAAATACCGCGAGATAACCCGCGTACCAGTCTATATTGCCGATCGTCGAGAGGAAATCTCCTCCGAGACTCATATAGGAGAACGGATAAATACCATAGCGGTTAAGAACAGCAAAGAGAAAGACCGCGCCGCTGGAGAGCTCCGCTGCCGTAATAACGGGAAGCCTTCGAACCCCAAAACACCTCGCCGAGGCATAGATTACAAGCATGAGGAGCTGCGTCAGTGCCCCCATGCGCCAGCCTGAGGTTCCCCACAGCGATTCTCCGCGGTCGGCTGCAAGGCACCAGGAAACCGCGATCAGCACAGCACAGGACAGGGCCGCAAAATCCGGCGCCTTCATCCTTCCGCGCAGTTCCTCCGCCGCTCCTTTTCCATCATGCTCCCCCCGCAGCATCACTGCGATCACCGCGAAAAGAAGAAAAAGCGCCGGAAACGCGAAAACACCGGCAAGCAGCTTAAAACACCGGAATTTCTCCTCTCCGAGCCCGTAATAGCCCTGAGGAGCATAAAAGGAGAGCGCGGGAATCAGCACACAAAGAAAAACCGTCAGCAGCCAGCCGCCGGTTTTTCTTCCTTCTTTCACGAGTTCCGGATCAGACTTCATGCTGCCCTGCCCCGATGATTTCTTCTATCGTCCCGCCGTCGTCAAGGTGGAGAGCCAGTTCCAGCGCGGTCTGCCGGTAGATTCTGCTGAACCTTTCGACGCTGCTCCTCCGGTACCTTGTGGATGCATAGTCAAAGGACAGTGTAATAGCCCCATCATTGTCTATCACTTCTATGTTGAACGCGTTTTCCGCCGCCTTGTAGTGATTGGGAAGCTGAACCTCCTCAAAGTGGCCATGGCGGAGCATGCTGTAGGTGAAGATGTCCTTCTGATACAGGAAGCAGAGCCTGTCCTTCTCCGCAACGCTGGAATTAAGAAGTGTATACGGATAGGCAGAATGGCGGATTCCCTCATTAACCGCATTCTGCACCCGGTTCAGGTAATCCTTCACGCTCTCTTCCGGACTGACCGTAAGACCAAGAGGAATATCCCTGATGAGAAGTCCCACCATTTTTTCTTCAACGGCATTTTCACGGCCATGATAGGTCCATGTAATCATCACATCGCGGGCATTGTTGTACTGCGCCAGCGCAAGCAGTGCTGCAGCGGCAAAAAAAGCATTATTGGTCAGCCCGTACTGTACATGGATCTTCTCGTAGGATTTCCCGTCAATCGGTATGTCTGCGATCAGCGAATCTGCCTTGTTTTCGCGGACCCTGAAGTCCTCCGTGGGACACTCGCTGAAACTTCTCCCCTGATAAAGGCCCTCAAAGTATGCCTGGTCCTCGAGATACTGTGCCTCACTTCTTTCCTCTCCCCGCTTTTTCAGGTACAGGTAGTACCTGTCTGTCCGGAGCACATATCCCTCATACGCGCGGAGAAGATCATTCAGGATGACATGAACGGAGCGCCCGTCACCCATGATATGGTGAAGGTCAAGGAACAGGTAACCTCCCCGCTCCGTCTCAAACAGGCGGCAGCGGAACAGCGGGGAATCCAGCAGCCGGAAGGGCGAAATCAGGCTCTCGCGGATATCGATCATCGCTGCCTCCGTCACCCTCTCCGGCTCAACCGTAAACGGCTCGTCACAGAAGGCCTGGGCAAAATCCTGATCCCTCCCTATCCTGATCCGGGTATTCAGTGCAGGATGTGCCTTGATCATCTGCTCCAGTGCTTCCCTGAGCCTCCCGATATCGACTTCACTGCCGAATTTAAGGAAAACGGGAAGGTTAAGCATGGTGGATTTCGGCGTATACAGCTGATAATCCAGCATGTAGGTCTGAAAGACGCCAAGAGGATACTCTTCCTTCATCGCGATGGCGTTCTGCCTGTCAAGCTCATCCTCCGCCACCTCATGATCCCAAAGCTCAAGTATTCTCTCCGTGATCCGCCTTACTGTTCTTCTCTGGAAAATATCCCTTACGGAAAGCCCGCTGATCCCCAGTTCTGCCACCAGCTCAATGGAAGCGACAGAATCTCCTCCGGCCTCAAAGAAATCGTCATCAGTTCCAAGTCCGTCGACCTTCAGAACCTTGGTGAAAGCGTTGAGCACCTGCACTTCCAGCTCGTTGTCCGGGCTGCCGGCCTCCGTTCCGGAACCTTTAAATACCGGAACAGGAAGCTCTCTCCGGATAAGTTTTCCGTTATCACTGATAGGAATCTTGTCGATCCGGATATACGCCGCAGGAACCATATACGAAGGGAGACGCTGTGATATTCTCTTCTTTGCCTCCTCAAGGTCAACGGTCAGCTCTTCATTATAGTATGCATAGATCACCGCTCTGTGGCCGCTCTTCACACACCTGGCTGCAGCCCAGCCGATGTTCAGTTCCTCCCTGACCACGCTTTCGATCTCCGAGGGCTCGACACGGTTTCCGTTGATCTTGACCATGTCGTCGTTGCGGCCGATGAGCACGATATTGCCGTCTGTGTCATATCTGCCCATATCCCCCGTATGATATATTCCGCCCCTTAAGGCCTCCTCCGTCATCTGCGGAAGCCCGATGTATCCGCGGAAAAAATCATTATTCTGGCAGATTTCCCCGACTTCTCCCGGCGCACAGTCCGCGCCGTCCTCATTGATCAGTTTTACCTGGATCTCTTCCGTCTGAGATTTCCCGATGGGAGTAAGTTCATATGCTCTGTCAATCCTGAACACGCAGGACGCGCTCCCGGTCTCGGTCTGGCCATAGAGATTGAACATCATCAGACCGTCGAAATACACATTCGACGCCGTCTCCCCGGCAAGAAGCAGGATTTTCAGCTCCGGGTTAAAGCTCTTGAAAATCCTGGCATAGGAAGGCGTAAGAAACGCTGCCGTGACCTTTCCCGCAGCAAAGTACTCCTTCATCTGCATGGGGTTTTTTGCGGACTGATAAGGAACCACGACAAATTCCGCTCCCGCAAAGAGAACAGGATTCATGAACATGACCGCCGCGGCAAAGTTGAGCGGCGAGGAATAGGCAAACCGGTCCGTATGCCTGAAGATCGGATCACCATTGTACCGGAAGGACTTGCGGCCGTTGATCAACGTGCCGATTTCGTGAACCGCTCCCTTGGGCTTCCCGGTGGAACCGGAGGTGTAGACAGCATAGGCAGCTGTATGCTCGCTGCAGCGGACATGTCCCGGAAGCGGTTCATAATTCTGGATGACCGAAAAAACCTCCGGGTCGATGAGCATTTTGCAGCCGCAGTTCTCATAGATAAAGTCGGTCTTCTCCTGAAAACTATCTCTCTCCCGGATCGTGAAGGCAGCACCGGCACGCCACACCCCGACGCACACCGCCAGGATTTCCGCACTCCGCGGCAGGTTTACCATCACGAAATCCTCCGGGCCGATTCCCTTTTCCTTCAGATAGTGGAATACCTTGCCCGAAAGCCGGTCCAGCTCACTATAAGTGATCCTGAGTCCGCCCGGCCCGCCGCTAAGGGCAGCCCTGTCACCGTACAGCCGGAAATTGTCCTCCAGTTTGTCAAGAAATGTCATTCTGTCCAGGTTCATCTGTTTACAATTCCTGCTGAAACCCTGATAACGAACAAACGGATGGGCATGCTTGCGCCGCCCATCCTTACCCTGCCGGAAGCCACGCCGGGTTCCCTGTGTCAGTTACTGTTATCCTCTCCCTCCATCCTGAATGCCAGCATGGTGAGATCATCAAAGTGCTCTCTTTCTCCGACGAACGCCCCCACCTCTTCACTGATCCTCTCCAGAAGCAGTCTGGGCTCGACGCCCTTGTTCCTGTTCAATATCGAAAGCATCCTCTCTTCACCGAGCATCTGCCCGTCCTGCGCCGTAGCCTCCGGCAGTCCGTCGGTGTACAGGAACAGCATGTCGCCTGAATGAAGTACAGTCTCCTCTGTCTGGAACTGAACTCCCTCATAGATTCCGAGAGGAGGACCATGCTTCGTTTTCTTCAGTTCGAAGGATTCTCCCGCGCGTGCGAACACCGGGTATTCGTGCCCCGCATTTGCGCTCATCATCCTGCCGGTGGAAAGCTTGATCACTCCAAGCCAGACGGTGACGAACATCTCATTGTCCTCGTTCTCGCAGAGCTCATCGTTTACCGCAGCTAGTACATCGGCGGGGTTGTCAAACAGAGGAACCTGGTTGCGGATGGTAACCATGCTGATCGACATGAAGAGCGCAGCAGGCACGCCTTTTCCCGAGACGTCCGCCATTACCAGCACCAGGTGATCCTCATCGATCATGAAATAATCGTAGAAATCTCCGCCCACTTCCTTGGCTGGCGACATGGAAGCATGGAGCATAAACTCCTTCCTGTCCGGATATGGCGGAAAAACGTGCGGGAGCATGGACTCCTGTATCACCGCGGCAGTTTTAAGCTCCGACTGCGTCAGAATCAACTGTCTGCTCTGCTCATAGTAGAGTATGATATACATCACGACAATAGAGAGCAGCATTCCACCGTAATGAGAAGGGTACTCGGGGAAGATCGCGGAGAGGATATACCAGCCTCCGGGGATGCCAACGAAGGAAAGAGCCGCGATCTTAAGCAGCGGAGCTGCCTTGGACCGGATCACCGCAATAAAGGTAAGGACGACAATGAATGCCATATAAGGGAAAGGAAGCCAGTACAGTCCCTCCGGATCAACAGCCCCGGCCGACAGAAACATTCTGCTTAAGACAACCAGTGCGGCAACCAGGCTCATAAAAACCATCGGGATGAGCAGAAGCTGCGCTGCCTTGTCGCCGATGCGGACAAACTTTCCCTCCAGCGGCAGCGAAATCATGATATACCGCCAGAAGGCATAATTGACCACCTGCTCCAGGATAAGCTCAGCCAAATAGACGAAAAGGAAAGCAGTCTGTACCGCCCTGTCCGTCCCCCTCACCGTAATCCAGCAGGCCTCATCGATAAAAAAGATCAGTCCGGCCAGGAGAAGAATAGTCATAAACGGAAATGTCTTCTCCGTATCTGTCGTTTTCTCCTCTATCGAGCAGCCGGCAAAGAGCAGGTAGCAGATTGCCCCGCCCATAAGATCAATTGCGAATACAAAGGTATCTTCTATCTCCGCCTTCCCCGTATGAACAAGAACAACGCTCATCACAAGGCCGAGCATACCGAGGGTACTAAGTATAATCCGACCGATTTTCAGTTTTGTCTCATCCGATATCTTGTTCACGCCTTAGGCTCCCTCGGATCCTGCACACCTACTCCTGCCGCAGCAAGGAAGATCTTCGCGAATGTCCATATCTGGCTTGTCGCAGACGGGAAGAAGGACAGGTCAGCCGGAAACAGCGGCAGCAGCTGCTGAAAGAAACTCACCGCGGCGAAACCGCCGATCACCGCGGTGATAACGACGATCGCCGCGCGGAAAGCCTTCATTGCAATAAGAGCCACAACTACACTTACAGCAATGCAGGTAACCACTGCAAAGGGACCGTCGAACCGATCCTTCAGGTACTCTCTCGCAAACTGGTAGACCAGCATGCCTATTCCCAGGAGATGAACCTTCCAGGCGAATACGGCACAGATCAGGCCGCCCGCGACTTCAACCATCAGCAGTGTCTCGTCATTTGGAATCCTTGCCCAAAGAAGGTCGTGCGCATAGCGGAAACCGTAGGAAAACGCACTCAGGTACAGTACAATCTTGTATAACTTTATTCCCTCCAGGCAGATCGCGAGGCACACAATCATCATCACACTGGCATATAGTGCGCCTTCCATCTTCATATTGGCAAAAATGGCAATGAAACTTTGAATTGCGTCACTCATTTCGGCCGGCATTTTTCTCTCCTCCGGTGATAGTATTATATGGTCAGCCCTTCAGGATCATCTCCAGCGCCTTCTCCTCCGCAGCCTGTCTCGCCTGAAGAATGTCCTTGTCCAGCATATTCTCCGCTTCCATATTATTCATGAAAAGCCCGGAAGCTGTCGTCAGTTCCTCCCCGATCTCGGAAAATGCCTTAAGGCTGTCCAGAAAAGAAGCCATCTTCTTCGGGCCGGGGTTTCCGAGGATTTTCGCAGCCGCCGCACTGTTTCCTAAAACACGGCTTATGCGGGATGTCATCACCGAAGCCAGAAAATGCACGCGGATCATATGGAAATAGTACCGGTTAAGCTTGACCCGGTAATCAAAGTCGTCTTCCACTGCGGACAGGGTAATTTCCTTGGCGATCGACTCGAGTTCAAGCAGCATTTTCCTTAACTCAGCGGGAAGATCCTTCACAAGCTCCTTGTTGAGTCTGGCTGTCATCAGGAGGTCATGTCCGGCATCGATGACCCGGTAGTAGGGGTCATCCAGTTCTGTCGTCCTCCGGATCCGTCCTTTTCTGCCGGGACGGGCAGGTGCCGGCCGCCGGGTCTGCTGGACCAGATCGTGGAAGCTGATCTCCCGGGTACCGGAAGGCTCCTTATTCTTCTCCTCCTCTTTTGCCATGCTCACTCCCTCAGGCAAAACTATCCAACAGCAATACAGCACTCAGCGAATGAGCCATACCTCCGCTTCCCGGACTCCGAACTGTTTCGCCACCTCATGAGTATCCATGAACAGGTCGATATGATTCCCCTTGATTGCCTCTCCGGAGTCCTCGGCAATAAACACGTATCCCCCGACCACCACCATGGATCCATAGGGGATTACCTCCGGGTCCACCGCAATCGTGCGTCCGGCCATGCCCCTGGATCCCGTCGCGGTAATTCCGTCTGTCTTGCCGCAGCAGGCAAGGCATGGGTCATAGGCCGTCAATGTAAAGGTCCCGAGGCTGACCAGTTCGGTTCCGAACTGGCGCCAGTCCGTCGTGGGAAAGAGATTATAGCCTCCGGTAAAACTGTCGTTATTCTGAACTGTTCCCTGGGTGCTTCCCGAAGGGTAACCGGAAACAAGTCCGGCACTCTCCCACTCTGCGGCCAGGGCGCTCTCATCGAGCTGCTGGTACTGCAGATTTCCGGCCGGATCGTAGAGCTGATACTCCGAGTCAGCCTCCTGCCACGGCCGCCTGGTCTGTATTACGACATCCTGTAC
>OMSM01000195.1 GCA_900313745.1 uncultured Lachnospiraceae bacterium | reverse complement strand
CTGAACATTGACTACACCTACAAGGTGCCGCATTTCGTCGGGCGCGGCGAGACCCTTGCCGCCCTGGACATGAAGAAATTCCCCGGAGGCAAGGGATTAAATCAGTCCGTCGCCCTGGGCCGCAGCGGAGCGGAAGTGTACCACGCCGGCGCGGTGGGGATGGACGACGGGGAATTCCTCGCGGAGCTCCTTAAGGAAAACGGCGCGGATACGCGGTTCATCCGGCGCCTGGACATGCCAAGCGGGCACGCGATCATCCAGAACACCCCGGACGGGGACAACTGCATCCTGATCTGCGGGGGCGCGAACCGCGCCATTACGAGGGAGATGGTCGATGAGACGCTCTCCTTCTTCGGGGAAGGGGACTTCCTGGTGCTGCAGAACGAGATCAGCAGCCTGGAGTACCTCATGGACAGGGCAAGAGAGAACGAAATGCTCATCGTGCTCAACCCCTCGCCTTTTGACAGGGCGCTGATCCCGCTGGTAAAGAAAGGTGTGTATCTCCTCATGGTGAATGAGGTGGAGGCGGCCGGGCTGTGCGGGACTTCGCCGTCCGGGGAGGACTCCGGCGAAAGAAGCGGAGAGGATGGGACCGCGGCATCCGGTCCGGAGGCGCGGGATGCGCTGATCGCGGGAATCCGCGCGCACTTCCCCGGAACCAGGGCTGTACTGACCTTAGGCGGAGAAGGCGCTTGCTATATTGACGGAGACGAGACAGTTTTCCAGCCGGCGTTTCCGGTGAAAGCAGTGGATACCACCGCGGCGGGAGATACCTTCACCGGGTATTTCGTCGGTGCACTCGCGGAGGGGCGGTCCCCGGCGGAGGCACTTAAGCGCGCCGCGGCTGCCGCGGCGATCTCGGTGACGAAGCCCGGCGCAGCACCGTCGGTGCCGGGAAAGGAAGAGGTTGAGGCATTCCTCGCGGGGAAATAACAGGAGGAAAAGGACATGATGAAATACGCATCGATAGAGGGAATTCCGGCAAAACTCTCCCGACTCGTCTACGGGACGACGGGCGCTGCGTACTCCGGCGACCGCGGGCGGGCCTTCGAGTGCCTGGACGCGGCATGGGAGGCGGGATTCCGCACCTTCGACACCGCGCATTCCTATGGGAAGGCGGAGGAGGTTATGGGGGAGTGGATGGCTTCCCGGGGTGTGAGGGACGAACTCGTTCTCCTGGACAAGGGCTGCAACCCGGGACAGAAGGACCTGGCGGAGCCGGAGGTATTCGGCGCGGAGACGATTCGAGAGCAGGTGAAGTGCTCCAGGGAGAGGCTTCAGACCGACGTGCTGGATCTCTACATCCTGCACAGGGACGATCCCTCCGTTCCGGTGGACGAGATCGTTGAGGTCTTAAACGAGCTGCATGCAGACGGCGTGATCCGGGTATTCGGCGGCTCCAACTGGAGTTTTGACAGGATCAGGCAGTTCAACGCTTATGCGGAGGCCCGCGGGCTTACGGGGATCGGCGCCATCAGCCCCTGCTACAGTCTTGCGGTGCTGAAGAGGGATCCCTGGGGCGGATCGGTCACCATCTCCGGGGAGGAGAACACGGAGTTCCGTGCGTTCCTGGAGAAGACGCAGCTTCCGGTACTGAACTACTCCTCGCTTGGGCGGGGCTATCTCTCGGGCAAGTACAATCCGGACGATCCCATGAAGTCGGTCGCCTCCAGTATCGGCACCGGCCCGATCGCGGAGTACTACTCGGCGGACAACGACGAGCGCCTGCGCAGGGCCTTCCGGCTCGCGAAGGAGAAGGGCTGCACGGTGTCCCAGCTCTGCCTGGCCTGGCTGTTCGCGCAGCCGTTGAATCTCTTCCCGCTCACCGCGCCGGGAAGCGCGGCGCACATCGCGGAGGCTGTCGCCTCATTCGACGTGGAGATCACGAAGGAGGAGGCGGAGCAGCTTTTGAATGTGGAGAGGTGACTCTGAACCTGGCAGGTTTTACAGCCCTTCTGCTCTTTTTCAGGCGTCAAGGGATGTACCCTTATCCGTTTTGCCGCGCTCTTAACCCTCCAGGCTCTTTCTCTATGCCCAGGTACGTCCCTTTTTCACTATTCCGGCCAAAAGGTACGTACTATTTCCTTCCCGACAGGGTTCAGATGCCTTTTTTCATGTTCAAGTACGTCCCTTTTTCTCTATTCCGGTCAAAAGGTACGTACTCTTCCTTACTCAGACATGTTATGAAGCCCTGTATCAGTAACAGCCGGTAGATATGGTACAATAATAAGAAGCAGAACAGCTGAGTTCGGCTGCAGGCAGCGTTATATGCCAGATTGTCAGGAGGCAGACAAAACTCATGAAAGAATTAAAGGATTATGTACGCACAATACCGGATTTCCCCGAGCCGGGCATCATGTTCCGCGACATCACCACCGTGACCGCCGACGCGGACGGTCTGAAGCTCGCGATCGATTCCATGCAGGAGCTGGTGAAGGATATCGATTTTGACGTCATTGTCGGCGCGGAGTCCAGAGGCTTTATCTTCGGGTCCGCCCTGGCCTACAACCTGCACAAGCCGCTGGTGCTGATCCGCAAGAAGGGCAAGCTCCCGGCGGAGACCATCTCTGTGGATTATGATCTCGAGTACGGCAAGGCCACCCTGGAGATCCACAAGGACGCCTTCAAACCCGGCAGCAGAATTCTCCTGGTGGATGACCTCCTGGCGACCGGAGGCACCACGAAGGCCATGGCAAAACTCGTCGAAATGCTGGACGGCGAGGTGGCCGGAATCCTGGTGCTGATGGAGCTTAAGGGCTTAAACGGCAGGGAATTCCTGAAGCCCTATCCGGTGTTCAGCGCATTAAGCTACGAGGGCAAGTAATCCGGCCGGACAGCGGAGAACCTGAAGCAAAAACTCATGAATAGCCATGTCTGAATGATTGGGAAACAAAGAGCCGGAGGCATATGCTTCCGGCTCATTGTACGCGGTACGCCCGGCATGAGGACTGGGAGGAAAACACGATGACATCTGCAGTATTACAGGACCTGATTAAGTGTGTTGGTATTCTGAGCGTGTTTCTGTTTATCGGCATGTTCCTCAGGGCGAAGGTGCCGGCGTTCAGGAAGCTGCTTCT
>OMSM01000352.1 GCA_900313745.1 uncultured Lachnospiraceae bacterium | reverse complement strand
TTCAATATTTGTGACGATTACATCTTCCAATTGGAGCAGTTTTTCGATACAATCTTTGTAGAGCATTGGACGCCTCCTTTAGGGTTTGTTTCGCAGCTTTATTCTACAGGATTCTGGCTTCTCATGCTCTTTCCAACATATTTTTTAGAACCACATTATGCCATACACCTACATGGCCCTGATCCTCGCCGAGCTTCCGCTGGATGTCGCGCGCAGCTATATCGGACAGTGACATCGTATCAGGAATGCTTTAATGATGAGAAAGCCTTGGGAACATTTCGTTCCTGAGGCTTTTTTTTCTTGCCCGTGGCTCTGAAAAGAGAGTATAATATGTGCAATAATACAAAGCTATAGGATATTCTTTGTTTCAGAATAACTATAAAAGGGAGTGGGGACAATGAGTATTAGGAAGCATAATGCAAAGGCTGGAGTATGGGCGATAAGATTGCTGAGCATAACGCTTTCAGTAATGTTGATCGTCACAATGATACCGAGCAGTGGGATCGGAAGGGTTTACGCAGAACCAAAAACCAATGATGCACAAGGATCCCCGGCATTTTCACAGCAGATGGAGGTGGACGGGATCCTGGTCGGAGTTGAGGCACCGGACGGTCTGCTTCCAGCAGATGCGATGCTTGCTGTGTCCGAAATAACGGATGAGGAACTTCTGGCTAAAGCAGAAGAAGCTGTGGGCGAGCAGCGTGAACAAGGCACGACGCCGGATGTTTCGCGTGTCTTTGATGTCAAAATTCTTGATTCGCAAGGTAATGAGCTCCAGCCTGCCGAGGGCCAGGGGTTGATTACCGTTTCTTTTTCAAAGGCTGGTGATCAGGAAGCTGATACCATGGTATACCAGCTTTTGCATGAGCCTTCATCTGAACCGGATTGGATAGCGAGAAAATGTGACGCGACTTGGAACCCCTCAACAAACATGTATGAGGTCGATGCGGACAGTTTCTCGCCTTTTGTCCTGGAATCTATGGGCCAGTCCTTAAAAGACAGTAAAGCAGCTCCGCTGCGTGGAAGCGGCACAGAAGCCGATCTTTTTAGCGCGTACTGGGATGGGGAGAGATATGTGCTGCCGAGCGGCACTTACAAGATGACAGAGGATTTTACTGCGCAGGGTTTCATTTTTGTGGCGAAGGATGAGACCGTGACCATCGATCTCAATGGCTGCACGCTAAAGAGAGAACTTGAGAGCAGCACTGCGAAGGGATACATCATCGAAAACGCAGGCACGTTGACGATACAGGATTCCAGCAGCGAGGCTACTGGGGAGATCACAGGAGGTAATAACGGCAGGACCAGCAATAGTGGCGGCGGAATCTACAATGTGGGGACGTTCAACCTGGAGGGAGGCAGTATCACAGGAAACAAAGCGCAAATGTTCGGAGGCGGTATCTACAATGGAGGCGCGGGTACCGTCAACATCACAGGCGGGAGTATTACGAACAATACGACCCAGAAGGGTGGCGGAATCTACAATAGTGGAACCGTAAACATCAGCGATGCTGTGATTTCCGGGAATGTCGCAACAGCGGACCGAGGCGGCGGAATTTACAATTCGAATAATCTGAAGATCAACGGGAATACCGTCATTGAGAATAACCGCATTACGCATGCTGATGCAATAAAGCAGGGGGGCGGCATCTATACCGAAAGAAACATCACCATGAGTGGCACTCCTGTGATTCGGAACAACACACCTATGGATCTTTTCCTGACAGGAAATAACGTTGTGAAAGTCGACGGAACATTCGGGACAGGTACAGCCATTGGGGTTTTAGCGGCAACGCCATACAGAAAGATAACCTCCGGATTCAAGTCCTCCGGAAACAGCAGTGAAGCTATACAGAACATGTTCTTCACGGAGGAAGGCTATGCCCTCAAGGAGAGTGGCGGAGAGGTCTACATCAGTGAGACGGGAACGGAGATCAGTTCCTGGGCCGCGCTGCAGCAAGCTGTAAATCAGGCGGCCGACAACACCAAGACGGTCCTGACGCTCTCCGGAGACGTTACCGCTGCGGGGAACGAAGGCCGTATTCAGATCCCGAAGAACAAAGAGATCTTACTTGATCTCGCAGGCCATAAGCTCAACCGGGACCGGTTGAACAGCAGCTCCAATAGATACGGTCAGGTGATCGGGGTCTACGGCAAGCTCACCATCGTAGATTCCAGCGGAAACGACAGCGGACAGATCACGGGAGGAAACGCTGAGAGGGGAGGCGGCATCAACATCGATGATACCGGAGAATGCGAACTCAGGGGCGGATCGATCAAGGACAATAAAGCGAGCGGAAACGGTGGCGGCGTTTATGTTTACGGGACATTCCGGATGTCCGGCGGCCACGTATCAAGTAACGACGCAACAGGAAGCGACTCTGACGGCGGCGGTATCTTTGTCGACGGCGACCATAAAGCTGTGCTCGATATAACCGGGGGGCATATTGATTCGAACATGGTTTGGGCCGATGGTGATGAGGGAAGAGCCGGCGGCGCGATCAATATACAGGCGGGAGCCACAGCCAACATCAGCAATGCGACCTTAAATTCCAACCTGGCACGTATGGGTGGCGGTGCGATCTATACGCAAGAATCTGTAACTATAAGCAATTGTTCCTTCAGGGGGAATTCCAGCTCGGCCTTATTAGGAGAACGTAAACCATACGGGACGATATACCCATACAAAGACTATGCTCTCTACTATCTGAACCAAACCTATGACGGGGGCGCGATCTCTGTCGCCAAGTCCGCGGAAGTGACCATCGACCAATCGACCTTCGATGATAACTACGTCAGGAATTGTGCATTGACCAATGGCGGACACGGCAAAGGTGGCGCCATCTGTCTCAAAGATCGTGCAAAACTCAATATCAGAAACTCTTCGTTCAGCGGAAATGTGTCATGGGACGGCGGCGCGATCTATACGAACACAAACACTACATTATCTGTAGAGAACACCAAATTTGAACGTAATCATGTCGGCACTACAAATGATTACAGCTATGATGAAGCTATGCCTACGACCGACAGAAGAATCAGCTCCGGCGGCGGCGGCGGGATCACCAGTTACGGAACGCTCACACTGGAGGGCTGTACATTCACAGGCAACTATCTTACCAACGATATGGATTCAGCCAAGGGTGGTGCCATCTATTCCAAGGGATCGCTCACGATGAAGGATGTCACCTGCACCGGCAATAAGGGCAGATTAGGCGGCGGCTTATACAAAAGCAGTGGGCAGGCGACCCTTACGGATTGTACAATAAGAAACAATCAGTCAACGATCACCGGCGGCGGTGTCTATGTAGATACAGGGGATTTTGTAACCAAGGGAAAGACGATCATAAACGACAATCAATCATCCGGCGGCAATGACGTATACCTGCCTTCCGGTAAGTACATCAAACTTACGGAACCCCTGAAATACGGTGCGGATATCGGAGTATCTCTGGAAAATAAGTATGGCAGATTCAGTACGAACTTCAGCACATACCACAGCGATGTCGTTCCCGAGACGTACTTCTATTCGGCTGGCGGTTATGAGGTGATACTGAGGGATAATGAAGGATATATTAATGCGATCGAGCTGGACGATGAGCATAAATTCATAAAATGGAGAGATCAGATCAAGTCGAACAAAAACCGTCTGTCCGGGCCCAACTGGATGGCCGGCATTTCCGGGGAGAGGTACCTGAACGAGATCAATATTCCGGGCACCCATGACTCTTCCATGTATGGTCCGGATGATACCGGTGCCCCGCTCGGAAATGTCGGGGCGAGTTTTGCCCAGACACAGCTTGCGTATATCGATCAGCAGCTTGAAGACGGCATGCGTATGCTTGACTTGCGTCTCATACACGAGATCCCGAAAACAAATTTCCCTTTGGGCATCTTTGCGCCTTGGGTCTCAGGTACTGTTGCCGGCACCGTTGCCCTTTTCCTCCTGCATTTTGGAACGGGTGGACTTGTGGTTGGGACCCTTGTCGGGATCGTAGCAGGAATGGCGACTGTGTATGTGAATCCGCAGGTATGCACATTCAAGGATGATGGAAAGAATCTGTACACCTGCCACGGCAAGACCGGTGTAGGCAGATTCTACGCTCTCAATAAGGACGATGAGTATCTGAGCCTGGCAGAGGAACTCACATGGATGAAGAATTTCCTCAAAGAACATCCGACGGAGACCATTATCGTAAACGTTGCGGCTGAAGTGAAGGACGGTGATGAGAGCGGTAGAAAGATCGTCATGTCCCGTCTGCGCAACATCATCACGGATCTTTCGGCGGAAACAAATCCGTCCACCGGCGAATCATATGTTTATTGGGAAAAGGATAGTTCCGGCAGAGATAAAATATGTGAACCTTTAACCCATTATCCGCAGCTGAAGGATTGCCGGGGCAAGCTCGTTTTCGGAGGCCAGGTGAAAGATATTGGCGGATTCGAAACGATAATGGATGGCACGACAGTGGAGAGACCTGAAGGAGGTTTCACGGATAATGCCGGCAAAAAGGTCAATAATCTTCGCAAATGGTTCGATACTCATAATACTCTTCGCATTCCGAAGAATGCGGAAGGGGAGCGCAGTAAGACCGCCTATTCCGTTGGCACCAATGGCACGGATGAAATTGGACTGCAGACCCCGATCGACGTTGCAAAGGCTGTTCTCCCCCGGGTCTTCCCGGAAATGATCGGAGAAGACCAGTGTGGTCAGTATCTGGGATTTATCAGTATGGACGGCGCTCGGCAGTCTCAGGCATTCAGCGTCTGGACCACCAACTTTTTCGAGGGACTTGATTACTGCACGGTCACTGTGAAGGCCGGAAGCGGCTCTTTCGATTCGGGTAAACCGGATGACCAGACCTATCAGCTGCTCAGGGGTACGAAGATCAAGATCCCGGGCTGTATATACGATGGCGCGCAGGCGGATAAGTTCAAGGGATGGCAGGACAGCACAGACGGCAGTATATATAACCTTAATGATGAATATACGATCAAGAAAAACGTCACCTTTACAGCGCAGTGGGCAGGGACTGTCCAGACTCCGGTAACGGTGGTCTGGAAGGATGCGGACGACCTGGAGGAGATGAGGCCGGATAATCTGAGGAT
>OMSM01000141.1 GCA_900313745.1 uncultured Lachnospiraceae bacterium | reverse complement strand
GCAGTTGGTGACGGAGAAGGAGCCCGCGACGGTGCGGTCCGTGATCCCCAGCTTGCCGTAGAGCGCCTCCTGGTGGTCAATAAGCGGCTTGAAGGTCTTGTCGAAGTACTGCTCGGCTTCCCTTAACTGCTCCTCCGTAAGATCCGCAAGCGAGAACTTCCCGTTCTCGAATTTCTTCAGCTGATCAGGCGCCGTCATGGACAGCCGGAACACACTGTTATGGGCATCGCTCTTGATCGAAGCAAGGATGTCGTCCACCGCAATGCGGGAATCGAACGCTGCCTGAACGTCGGCCTTTTTCTCCGGGTCCTTTATAAGATCGATAACCCGGCGCTCCGCTTCCCTGCTCTCCGCCGCCCGGTTTCGCTTCTTCTCCTCATCCGCCTCCCGGCCTGCGCGGTCCGCCTCGATGCCGGCATTCAGGTCCCTGCCCAGCGGAACGGCGACGATAGGCTCCGTCGCCTTTTCGGCAGCCGGCAGTCCTGCAGCCTGCAGGACCCGGTCAGCGATTCCCTTCTTGGCGCTGCGGTTAACCTTGTCCTCCTCGGCCCTCTTCCGCTGCGAGTTATGGATGGTGTTCAGCTCGCCGACCGTATGGAAGAAATTGCCGTTTCTGGACAGGTCCTCGAACTTGTAGCTGCTCCACTCCTCCGGGGGGACGACGCGCAGGAAGCCGTCATCCAGCCTGCCCGGTTCGGCGTCCGCGTAGTGGTCGAGGCCTTCCGTGATCTTGTCCTGCAGAGCTTTCGTGCGCTTCCAGGTGTAGTCGATGGCCTTCTCCGAGACGCCGTAGCCGCGGAGGGCGACCCGGAGGGCATTCTCGTCGAGGAGCATGATGTATGCGGCGGCTTCCGTACCGATTACCCTCATCTTGTCGGGCGCGACAGTCCAGAAGCTCTGCACCTTGTCCGGAATATCGTCTTCCGGGAAGGACAGGTCGTTGTCAATGCCGGAGAGGCCTGCAAGCTTGAGTTCGCCGTCCTGCTCTTCGAACCGGACGAAGAAGTTGCCGTAGTGCCGGTCGATATTTCCGCAGATGAAATCGAAGGCCTGCATCGCGGCGATGTCCTTGAAGACGCCGGGATTATTGCGCACTTCGCTGTTCATGTCGCGGATCGGGTTTTCATCGGAAACATTGCCCATCTCATACCCGGTCGCCTTCTCCATGAAGGTGCCGGAGATGGCCTTCCCGTTGGAATAGACGATCATCGGCTTCGACGGCGCGAGCAGTTGGGAGTGGCCCAGCATGCCGTAAACCGCGGACATGGCGGAATTGCGCTTGTCCACGTTCACGCCGGGCCGGCACTTCATCCGGCTTTCCTCTCCTACATAGGATTCGTAGGAATTAAGGAAGGAGACGCAGCTGTTCCCGAACTCCGTCATCGCCCTGACAAAAGCGGGGTCATTGCCAAAGCGCTCGGTGTCCTCAGGCCTTAAGTACTTTTTGTAGCCTCTCGCCAGCAGATCGTGAAGCTCCTGGTCGCTGCAGTCGTCAACCCCCTTGAGCTCGAGCCCGACCTCCTTCTCGATGAGGTCCGTTCCTCCCAGATTCTTCATCTCAACGATCTCTTCGGCGCTGTAGTTCTTGATATTTCCGAAGAGGTCCTTAAGCGAGGGGTATTTCTCGGCAAACCGGTCCAGGGTATCGTGGAAGGGCTCCATGCTGAGCGTGGTGCTCCTCGTGAAGAAGCCTTCCCTGCGCACGCCGTTTTCATCGACCACGGTCATGGGAACGCGCTCGCTCATCGCGCCGCTTCTTACCGCGAACGGCTGGTTCCCGGTGTCGACCACAAGGGAGCGGCCCTCGACGAGGATCTGGTCGAGGCTCCTGCCCTTCGCTCCCAGGGCGACGTCCAGGGCGGCGTAGTCGAGGGACATAATCCCGGAGAGCTCTCCGGCGAGATTCCTGGCTGCCGGCCAGATCCCGGTGTCCTGGGTGCTGCCGGCGACGGTCTCCAGCGCAGCGAGCGTGCTGCGGTAGAGCTCCCGGATCGCGGGGAGATCCTCCTCGGGAACAGGCGGAAGCTTGCCGTTCTCATCCTCCTTGAAATACTTTGCAGTCCCATCCGCGAGGCGCTTCATGCGCTCCATGGCGGTGCGGATTGGCTCCAGCTCATCGCCGGCGTTCTGCCCTCCGAGCAGCTTCTCCAGGTCGCTGACAAGTTTTCCGTATTTTTCCTTAAAACTCATGCACTTGCTCCTTCTCAGGGATCATTTTGATCCGGTTTTCTCTCCGGGGCGCCCACTCTTCCGGCGGAAAACTCCGAATTACTGAATACACTTAGTATACTATGCATTCCTGCGAAAGAAGAAGCGGAAAGGAACCCGCAGTCAGATCACCGGCATCTCCGTCATCCTGAGCTTCGCCG
>OMSM01000273.1 GCA_900313745.1 uncultured Lachnospiraceae bacterium | reverse complement strand
TCTCACCGACGGGTCGATGTCCTCGCGGGCGATCAGCCTGCGCAGCGTCTCATCGTAGCTTAACGGCTCATATCCCTCGTCCTCCGGTACGCTCTCCGGCATCAGCACCCGCCGCACCATGGAAGGGCGCACGAAGGGCAGGAGGTAGAAATTCACCTCCCCGAATTCATCCTCCAGCGTCACCTTCTCGATATAGTCCTCCGGCGAAAGGGGCGGGAGCCCGATCATGTGCACATGCTGGCGCGCAAGCACGGAGCGGAAGACATTGATCCGCGGCCCGCTGTCGTGGTTTCCGCTGATGACCATGATCTCCGCCTCCGGAACCGCCTCCCGGAGCATCCCGATGAACCGGTCGAATAAGGAGACCGCCTCCCCGGAGGGCACCGCGCGGTCGTAGATGTCCCCGGCGATCACGACGGCCTGCGGCTTCTCGGAAGCCGCATAATCCGCGATCTGCCGGAACAGGTACTCCTGATCCTCCGACAGATCGCGGTTCATCAGTTTTATCCCGATATGCAGATCCGATAAATGGAAAAACTTCATTCTGCCTCTTTTATTCCTCCGGAGCTGAACCGGTCTGTCCCTTAAGGCTCCCTGCAGCCTCTGCCTCCGCCTTCTCCCTTAACGCGTCAAGCTCCGCGATGAGGGAATCCAGCACCCTCGACCGGTTGTCCCACCAGTCGACGGTCCAGATTCTTCGGACCTTCCAGCCAAGGCGGGTCAGCACCGACATCTGGGAGAGCTCCCTGTCGCGGGTGTTCCCGGCGTCGCGGTAGTTCTGCCCGTCGAGGAGTATGCCCATGAGGTAGCGCTCCGGGTTTGCGGGATCGATGACGCCGATATCCACGCGGAAATCGGAGCGGCCGACGCCCAGGACGCAGTGATAGCGGTGCTTCCTCAGCTCCTCCGCGATGTTGCCCGCGATGCCTGCGCTTCCGGCTTCCCCGGCCTCCCCGCTGTTCTCCTGGAGCCCCCGGCCCTCCGCGTACCACAGGAAATCGCGGAACGCTTTAAGCCCCTCGGGAGAGGTTTCCGTCACCTCGATGTCCGAGCCCCTCAGGCTGGAGTAGATGATCATCGAGACCTTGGAGCGGGAGAAGGCGACGTTCAGCCGCTTGCCTCCGCCCTGCTGGTTGATGGGGCCGAAATTCATGGAGATGCGTCCCTTGCTGTCGGGTCCGTAGCCGATGGAGAAGAGGATCACGTCGCGCTCGTCACCCTGGACGTTCTCCAGGTTCTTGACGAAGAGCGGCTCCTCGCCGGACGAAGCCCAGACGTCGAGCGCGGGATTCGCGGCAAACCGCTCCGCGAGCAGATCCTCGATCACCGCCTGCTGTTTGATGTTGAAAGCGACGATGCCGACGGACTGATCCCTCAGCTCCGGGTCGGCGAAGCGCCGCTCGACCTCGCGGACAACTGCCTCCGCCTCGCCGCGGTTTACGCCGTTTCCGTACTCGCTGTTCACGTAGACCATGGAGACCCGGCGCTCCCTGTCGTTGGCCGACGGGAAGGTGACCATGGCATTCTGGTAAAACTCGTGATTGCTGAAGGCGATCAGGCTCTCATGGGTGCTCCGGTAGTGCCACTTGAGGTACTGGGAAGGAATGCCCAGCGCCAGCGTGTCATCGAGGATGCTGTCCAGGTCGTCGAGAGCCAGGTCCTCCGCCTGGGGACCCGTCCCCATGAAGAAGGTGGTCGGAGGCATCTGGCGGGGATCGCCGACAATGACCGCACTCCTCGCCCTTGCCAGCGCACCGATTGCGCGGGAGGTCGGGATCTGCGAGGCCTCGTCGAAGATCACCACGTCAAAGAGCCGGTTGTCCCGCTCCAGGTACTGGGCGACCGAGTTGGGGCTCATCAGCATGCAAGGGACAAGTTTTCGCAGGATGTGCGGGATGCGGGCGAAGAGCTGCCGGATCGACATGCCCCTTGCTCCGCTGGCGATGGCCTTCCTTAAAAGCGCCACCTCCACTCCGATGCCCGGGGACTCCAGCCCCGTGGGCACCCTGGAAGCAAGGAGGCTTACTGCCTCGTCCCTTGTAAGGCGCAGCACCAGGTCATCCAGCGCCTTGAACTGTTCCACGGTCGCGTCAAAACTCGCCCCGGAGAACGAGGAGAGCACCGGATCCGAGGCGATCGCGTGCTCGATGAGCGCGAAGGAAAGCCCCTTCCTCACGGCCGAGGCGATCCGCTCCGGCACCATTCCGTGCTCGAAGGCCTCCACCGCGGGCTTAAGCCCTGCGGCAAAGCAGTCCTGCCTCGCCTTGTTGTACAGCACCCAGTCCTTGAGCGGACCGAGGTTGTCGAT
>OMSM01000541.1 GCA_900313745.1 uncultured Lachnospiraceae bacterium | reverse complement strand
TTGATATGCTGGATCTCCATGGGCGACACTGTGATCTTGAATTTCTTCTTCGGGATCATCAGGCGGTTCGTTCCCCGGAGCATCTCCTTGTACACGGTCTTCCGGAGCTTATTGTGGTGCTTCCGGAGGACCACTACAGAGCCCTTCTCGCCGGCTACCAGCTGATATACGGCGCGGATCGCGGCATAGCTCGACTTGGTTCCGGCTCTTCCGGAAGTCAGGATAATGTGTTTGTGCGTTTCATCGCGGAAGATCGGCAGGTATTTCGGGATGATCGTTTCAGAAATTCGGATCTCTCGGGGCATCGTTGATTATCACCACCTCTTCGTCTTCCCTTCTGCCGCTTACAGAATGCAGAGCCTCGACCTCCGCCCGGAGCTTCTGCAGCCGGAGCTCCCGCTCCTCGTCGTGGTTGAGCCCTCTGGCCGTCAGCATGGCGTCATACTGCTTGATCAGCCCGCGGAGGGAATCCATCGCCCTTGCCTGGGCCGCGAGGAACTTCCCCTGCTTCTCCCAGGCCTGCTCAACCTCGTAGGCCGCAGCCTCGCTGTCAGCGCCATGGCTCTCCATGGTGATCTCGATCGTCTTGTCCATCTGGTCCTTGACGTAAGCGATCTGCTGCGCCCGGACGATGGCGGTATACTGGAACTTGATCTGCTGCCAGAGAAGGTCAAGAGGATCCGCGGCCTCCACCGCCCAGAAGATCTCCGCCGTCTCGTCCGGCAGGTACTTCCTCAGGAAGCCGAACTTGGCGGCACGCTCGTTTCCTTTCGGCGCGGCGCGATTTGTATTCCCGGGCTGCCCTCCGCGTTTCCGTTTTGGAAAGCTTAAGGCGGCAACTGCAGCGTTGCGCTTTTTGTCTTTTGCAACGTTGCAATCCCATTTATGCCGGTTCTTCCAGCTGCGGACCGTGCCCTCCGGGACTCCCATCCTCTCCGCGATCTCTTTTAGCATTAAGCCCTGCTGATAGAGCGCCAGGGCTTCCTCAGCCTTTTCACTCTTCGCCCTGGCCATGGCAGCTCCTTCCTTCTTCGGTGTTTCGCTAATTAAAAAGGGCAGCTTTGCGGCTGCCCATACTTACACGGTTCCATCATAGCACATCTGAAGGTGCACTTAGGTGCACTCTTTGTGACAATTTTGTTACGCCTGCCCTTTTAAGCTTGATCGTCCAGCGCTTGCTGTAATGCAGCTCCCGTTCGATCTCGCGCATCGTTTTCCTGCCGACGTAGTACAGAGACAGCACGTTCCGCTCCCGGTCATCGTCCAGGCTTTCGATCGCCAGGGAGATCCGGCGGACCGCCTCGGCCTTGTCGTCCAGGAGAGCATCAATCCTGGCGTTGAGATCGGCAATCTCGGCATTGATGCGGCTCATGCGGTCCTCGGGGGAAGTCTGGACCTTATCGAGGTCGTAGCGGATCCCCTGCGGCAGCAGGCACCCGCGGAGGGCTGCGATCTTCTGCCGGATCCGAAGGATCTCGTGATCTATGCTTTGCGGTTTTTCCAGAAAGCGGTAAACGCTCGTCAGGTCCATTTGGCTCCCCTCCAGTCAGTCAGTTCCAATCCGGGTCGTCGTCTTCCCAGTCGTCGTCTTCCCGGTCTTCCAGATCCTCGTCCGGGTAGTTCGCAACGATGCAGGCCGAGGCCGTCAGCACCACGATCGCGATGAGGAATAATCCGTACTCAAGCATCTTTCGTCTTCCTCTTTTCTTCCCAGCCCCAACAGTGATGGTTATGCGGAGTATAGTCCCCATACTCGTCGGCCCCGTCGCACATGCACAGCCATTCAAGGGTCGTGACGTCCTGTTTGTGCCACTTACAGTTGCTGCACTGTTCTTTCTTCACCATTTGATCTCCACTCCTGTTTTGTCATATAAGTCTTTCGCCACCGCGTCCAGGCGGTCCGGATCCTCGTCGATCCAGGCCTGCATCGCGTTGAACCAGTCCATAAACCGCTCGAGCCCTTTTTCCTTACAGCCGTAATGATCGACCAGATACATCAGGAAAATGGGGATGATGCGCTCCCAGGAGAAGCCGAGGACCTTATCAGTGATCTTCTGGATCATCTCGTGCCTCTCTGCCGGCGTCATCTTAACGGTGCGCTCGCGCTGGTCCTCACGCTGGAGCTTTCGTCGAAGCGCTCTATTCATGTTCTTCT
>OMSM01000085.1 GCA_900313745.1 uncultured Lachnospiraceae bacterium | reverse complement strand
TTGGCAAGGCCGAAGGTGAAGAGAGCAGTCCCGGAGAGAAGGCGGTCCGCGGTGAGAGGCGCAAGGAAGAGTGCGCGCTTTCCGGCGGCCAGGGCGCGGGAGTCCGGTCTGGAATCGAGCGAAGCTTCCGGGATGATGTCGTCGTATTTCGAGATGGGGCCCTGGATGAGTTTTGGAAAGAAGAGCACCGAGAGCAGGTAGTCGGATGGCCGGTCAACCCGGATCTTCCCCGCGGCAAGGTCTGCAAGCAGGGAGATCTGCTGGAAGGTGTAAAAACTTATGGCGAGCGGGAAGCGTACTCCGGTGTACTTGAATGCGGCAAGCATGCCGAGATTCAGGATGACGCCTGCATTGCGAAGCGCCTTCGCCTTCTTCGGACAGCGCCGGAGGAAGAGGATAAAGAGGGCGTTGACGGCGATGTTCGCGGCGAGAACCGCCGCGCTGTAAAGCCCGGAGAAGAGGGCGAACACCGCGGAAACCGCCGCAAGGAAGCGGCGGAGGTAAAGCTCGGTGAGCATCCCGTCCTGTCCCCCGGACAAAGATGCGCCGGCCGGTGTGCCGGAAGCGCTCCGCATTCCGGGGAAGCGGCGGATGAGCTCACACCCGGCGACCGCGCAGGGAAGCAGTATGAAAATGAAGGCAAACGAATGAAACAGCATTAGTTCCGTGACTCCGGAGAAAAAACCGCACCGCTTTCGCGGGGGAAGGGCCTGAGGGCTTCCGGGCGCTGTCGCTCCGCGCCCGGAGGCGCAGGAGTTTCTTTAATATAATAGCATGAGGATGTACAATTATTGTCTGGAAGTTGTTTCCGATTCCTCAGGCAGACAAGGAGAACAGTGATGGCAGAGATGAAGGGAACCTCCGCGGATATCCACGTGGAGGATTACATGGCGGAGTATGAATCCTCCTTTACAGACGCGGACTCGATGATGTACGACCGCTTCCGAAAGAAGGAGCTGCTAAACGGAGACTGGCATTACGCGGTGGACCAGTACGACACCTGCATCCGCCAGCACTGGTACAGGGAGGTGTCCGAGATCGGCGGATTTACGCTGCCGGTGGACTATTCCTTCGACGAGTGGCCCGTGATGCGCCTCCCCGCGAGCTGGAATACCGTGGAGGAGCGCTATCTCCTCTACGAGCAGAGCATGGTGTTTACCCGCCGTTTCCGCTATGCGGAGGAGACGGAGGGCGAGAAAATCTTCCTTAAGATCGGCGCTGCCAATTACCTCTGCCGCGTGTTCCTCAACAGGCAGTACGTGGGAATGCACCGCGGGGGGTCGACGCCGTTCTTCTTCGATATAACGAAGTATCTGGAGAAAGAGAACCGCATCATCATTCAGGTGGACGCCTCCCGCCGGCCGACCCAGGTGCCGACGGAGAACACGGACTGGTTCAACTATGGAGGAGTATTCCGGGACATCGCGCTGATCCGCCTCCCCGGGGTCTTCGTGAAATCCTTCCGCGTCTCGCTCATCCCCGACGGGCATTTCGACAGGATATCGCTCGGGGCGGAGCTCTCCGCGGAGACGGATATGACGGCGAGATTTATGATCCCGGAGCTCGGAATTGACGAGGAGGTCGAGTTCCTGTCCGGCAGGGCGGAGACCTTCTTCTCCGCTTCCCCCGAGCTCTGGAGCCCGGAGAATCCGAAGCTCTACGATGTCTGCCTCTCTCTGGACGGCGGCGATGCTGTCCGCGACCGCGTGGGCTTCCGGGAGATCCGCGCGGAGGGAAGAAGAATACTCTTAAACGGGAAGGATATTTTCCTTCGCGGGATCAGCATGCACGAGGACAGCGTGGAGACCGGGCGCGCGCTGACCGACTCCGAGCGGATGGAGAAAATCAGTATCGCGAAGGAGCTTGGATGCAATTTCATGCGCCTTGCCCATTATCCCCACAGCGAGCGGATGGCGGAGCTGGCGGACGAGATGGGGCTCCTGCTCTGGGAGGAGATACCGGTCTACTGGGCGATCCGCTTCACCAATGACAAGACCTACGCGGATGCGAGGAACCAGCTTCTGGAGCTGATCCGAAGGGATTATAACCGCGCAAGCGTGATCATCTGGTCCGTTGGCAACGAGAACCCGGATTCCGACGAGCGGTTCCGCTTCATGAAGGGGCTCGCAGACACGGCCAGAGCGGAGGACGGCACGAGGATGGTCTCCGCGGCCTGCCTGGTGAGCGAGGAGAAGAACGCCATCGCCGACAGGCTCGCCGAGGTGCTGGACGTCATCGGCCTGAATGAGTATGTGGGCTGGTATTCCCCTGATTTCGCGAGGCTCCCGCAGCTTTTTGCCAACAGCAGCCCCGTGAAGCCTGTAATCATCACGGAGTGCGGTGCGGACGCGCTTGCGGGACACCATGGGACGGACAGCGACAAGGGCACAGAGGAATACCAGGCCGAGGTGTACAGGAAGCAGGTGGAGGTCATCTCCGGCATCGACTACGTCCGGGGGATGACGCCCTGGATTCTCTTCGATTTCCGCTGCCCGAGAAGGACCAGCTTCCTGCAGCGCTATTACAATACGAAGGGGCTTCTGAGTGCCGACAGGAAGCACAGGAAGCTCGCCTTTTACGTGCTTCAGGAGTTTTACCGCTCAATCGCCGGAGGCAAGGAGAAGAGTTGACCGCAGACGGGGCGGAGCGGCAGGGATGCGCCGGGAACTTATGGTAAAATACATCTTATGGAACAGCTGAGTTTTTTTGACCGGGAGGTGCCCCAGCCGCTTGCTGCGAGGCTCCGTCCCAGGACACTGGAAGAATTCGCGGGACAGACGCATCTCATCGGCCCCGGCAAAGTTCTGCGCCAGATCATAGAGAACGACGCGGTGACCTCGATGATCTTCTGGGGGCCGCCCGGCGTGGGCAAGACCACCCTCGCGCAGATCATTGCGAACAGGACAAAGGCGCAGTTCATCAATTTCTCGGCGGTCACCTCCGGCATCAAGGAGATCCGCACCGTGATGAACGACGCGGAGACCAACCGCCAGTACGGCACGAGGACCATCGTCTTCGTGGACGAGATCCACCGCTTCAACAAGGCGCAGCAGGACGCCTTCCTCCCTTATGTGGAGAAGGGCTCCATCATCCTCATCGGCGCGACGACCGAGAACCCCTCCTTCGAGGTGAACGGGGCGCTGCTGTCCCGGTGCCGGGTTTTCGTGCTGAAAGCCCTCTCCGAGGATGAACTGGTTAAGCTCCTTGAGCGGGCACTCGCGGATCCCAGGGGCTTCGGCGGCCAGAGAGTCCGGATCGACGGGGCAAAACTTCACCAGATCGCGGCATTTGCCAACGGGGACGCCAGGATGGCGCTCTCCACGCTGGAGATGGTGGTCCTGAACAGCGAAATTGTTCAGGAGACGGATCCTGCGTCGGGAAGGAGCGTCTCCGTGATGAATGTCACGGACGCGACAATGGAGCAGTGCATCACCAAGAAGTCCCTGCTCTACGATAAATCCGGCGAGGAGCACTACAATCTCATCTCCGCGCTGCACAAATCCATGCGGAACTCCGATCCGGATGCCGCAGTGTACTGGCTTGCGAGGATGCTGGAGGCAGGGGAGGATCCCCTTTATGTCGCGCGACGCGTCGTGCGCTTTGCGAGTGAGGATGTGGGACTTGCGGATCCGAGGGCTCTGGAGCAGGCGGTGGCCGCCTACCAGGCCTGCCATTTCATCGGAATGCCGGAGTGCACGGTGCACCTTGCCCAGGCGGTGATCTATGTCGCGATGGCGCCGAAGTCCAACGCGATGGAGGTGGCCTACAATGAGGCGAAGGCGGACGCGCTGGA
>OMSM01000119.1 GCA_900313745.1 uncultured Lachnospiraceae bacterium | reverse complement strand
GAAGCTTCGGGAGCTGACTCCTCTGCAGGTTCTGCTTCCTCCGCAGCTGCGGTGTTCTCCGCTGCCGGCGCGGAAGTCTCCTTGCCGCCGCAGCCGGCCAGCATTGTCGCTGACATTGCTGCAGCAAGTAAACATGCCAAAACTCTTCTCTTCATGATTTCCTCCGTGTGATTGAAGTGTATGGTAATGTACTGGTTTCGGTTATCTTGTCCGGACCAGGCACAGGCACCGGATAATCCGGCATACTGTCTGCTCCGCCTCTCGATGGTTCGATTATAGGAAAGCAAAAGCGGCCCGAAAATCCTATTTTCAGACCGCCAAACTTGCATATTCCGACCAGTGCTGTATAAGACATCACCCGTGTTATCCGTTAATCTGCCGGTCCGGGGAATGTTTTTGCTTAATCTCTCTGTGCAAAACACCCAATACAGATTCCGCACCGTCCTACTTGTTCACTGTTCCGTATTCTCCCGGATTTACTCCGAAATACTCCCTGAACTTGCCCACAAAATTGGAATAATTCTGGTACCCCACCTCCTGCGCGACAGCCGTGGCCGGTAACCTGTTTTCCTTCAGGAGCTTCGCCGCGAGCTCCATCCTCTCCCGGATGATGAATTTGTTGATCGGGATGCCCTTGTACCTTCTGAAAAGCCTGTTCAGGTAATCCGGATGCAGGTGTACCCTTTCCGCGAGCTCATCCACCCTCAGCCGCTCGGAAAGATGCATCAATATATAGTCTGCCACCTCGGCCACCGTTTCTTCTGCGTTGAGCGGTGCAGCCTGATAGCCGGCAGCATCCTCGGCATGTTCGGAGACGTACGCCCTTCCGTAAGCGTTTATCCTTTTCTCCTCTGATTCTCTCAGGCTGCGGCTGACCAGCTTTCTCACCAGTTTTTCCAGTTCGGCGTACTCCACAGGCTTAAGGACATAGTCCTCGGAGTCCAGCCTCAGAGCCTCCAGCGCATAGTCAAATTTCGGATGACAGGTAAGGAATGCGCAGAGTGTCCTGTCACCGCCCTCCTGCTCCCGCACCCAGGAGAGAAACTCCAGGCCGCTGATCTCGGGCATCTCAATGTCCAGAAGCAGGATTTCCGGTTTCTCTCTCTCATAGATCCGGCGGGCTTCCTTCACAGAATAAGCGGAAAACACCTGATCCACGCCGCAGGACTCCCAGTCCACGGCAGAGACCATTGCCTGAACGGAAATGATCTCATCATCAACCAGCAGAACCTTCATCTCCATCCTCTCCTTCGGGCACGTCTTCCGGAACACGCACCTCTACCACCGTTCCCTTGTCCGGATACGACATCACCTGCATCGTCGCGTCTGCACCGTAGAGCAGCTTCAGCCTCTTTTCAGATTGGACAGGCCGATATGCCGCCCGTCCTGCTTCTCCACAGCTCTTCCCTCATTAATCTCCTGAAGGATATCCTGCCGGATGCCGGGCCCGTCGTCCGCCACCGTCATGTAGAGCATCCCTTCCTTGACTGCTGCCGACACCGTGATGCTGGTGTGTTCTTCCATTCGGATTGCGTATTTCGCTATGTTTTCCATAAAACTATGGAGCATCAGCACCGGGATCTGAATTGCAAGGGCTTCTTCCTCAACAACATAGTTCACGCTGAAGCGCTCCGGATACTGGATCTCCAGAACTCCCACATAGCCGCGGACTACCTCGAGCTCAGCCGAGAGCATGTGTTTCTCCCTGCTGATAAAGAGCTCACGGAAATACTTGGACATATACAGCGCTACTTTTTGTATTCCCTCGTAATTGCGGATCTGCGCCATGCTGTGAATCAGGTGGAACAGATTGAGCAGGAAATGCGGGCGCACCTGCAGCATGATATTCTCCTCGCGGATGCGCTGCTTTTCCAGTTCCTTCTCGTAAGACTCAATCTTAAGCTCTCCGATCCTGTCCACGAAATGGTTGATTGCCCTCGCGACATGGTTGATCTCCGCGGCATGGAACGACCTGCTTATCCGGAAGCCTGTGACATCATCCGCACTCTCGATCTCCGTGAGTGAGCGGGAGATCTCCTCCATCGGGCTGATCAGGATCCGCTTGAGAAGGGAATACAGGAGCGGTATGGCAAGAAGGCTAAGGAAAGCCAGTATATACTCCACCCGGATCAGCGCCGCCATGCCTCCCGCAATCAGCCTGGTACTGGTCAGGAGATTAATATATATACCGGAGTGCCTGAGCTCCGTGCTGATTCCCAGCATTCCCTCCGGCACCGCCTGTCTCTCCCTGTCCACGCTCAGCGAGACATGTGCGACATCCAGGCTGTCCTCCATTTTCTCCAGATAATGCTCCAGCGGAATCATCGCACCGTAATACAGAAACCCCGTCTCATGCTCCAGGGTCAGATACCTTGAGCCGTTGACCTCGGAAAGCTTCCATCTTCCGTCAGGCATCCGCTCATCTTTATCCTTTGCAAAAGCCTCGGCATCCGGCCTTAGCGCATTAAGGGCAGCGGTGGAAGCACCGGCCGCCATTGTCCGCTCTTCCTCCTTGCAGAGAAAGAAGAGTCCGTCAAGGCCGTTCACCATCAGCTGGTTGAACATGCTTCTGTATACGTTGTAATAGGCGAGTCTTCCCATACCCGCAGTGTCCAGATAGGCTGCCTTTATGAAATTCTCGTCGTCCTCGCTGAGAGTGAACAGGTAATTTTCCATCGCGTCCATCTGGTTGTCCATTGCCTGGGCGTAAATCTCCGTCACACTCTTCCCGCTGTTCATGGAAATGGTCCTGACGGAGGTCACGTACTGCTTTGCTATGATAAGCATCAGCAGGTTGAACGGAAGAAGCACCGCAAGAAACAGGATGAGAACCCACCGTGAAATACTCCACTTCTCTCCAATTCCAGCTGCTGTTTTCCTGAATTTCTCAACCATATTCCGTTCTCTCCGACAAGACGCCGGCGCTGCTCCGCCTGCTCAGGAGGCGGCTCTGCGTGTCAGCTCCGTTTACACCGGTACATCAAGGATGCCGATGGCCGTCAGCTTACCTGCACAGGTCCCAGAACCCCAGCCGGCGGGACAGGGCGCTGCAGCGACAGCCGATCTCTTACGGCACCGAACAGTGTGGTAGCAACCTCTATACAAAGGCGGTTCTCCCCCTCTATGGTCAGTCCGCTGATATCATACCTGTATGGATAACTTATCCGCACTCCCGCAGAATTTCCGTTGATAAAAACTTCTGCACCCTCCTGGCACTCTCCAAGTGAAAGCAGGGACCGCTTTCCGTAAAACATAGTCTCATACCGGATGATGCCCGCGAAGTCTTTCTTTACCGACAGAATATCCTGAAGCTGTCTCTCCGGTATCTCGCTAAAAGCATCCGGCGCATCGAAGGCAGCCAGTGAAATCCGATAATCATCCGGGAGCGTCTCCCAGACCGCATCTTTGTTCACCGTCTGCCTTCCCTCCGGAAGATCGTCTCCGGTCAGGACCATTACTGATTCCCCGCGCCCGAAGTCGAAATGAAGAGCACCGCTCTCCTGCCGGACCGGACGCTCAAAACGGTTTTCCAGAGGGTAATACAGAACGGTCTTTCCCAGTTCCCGGGGAAGAGTCACATTAACCTCAAGCGTGTGCAGCATGGAGGAATTCTGCAGCATATATACCGTAAGATCCGCGTGATCATACCGGTATGCCCTCAGCCAGTAAGAAGGGACATCGGTGCACACAGTCCGCCCGCTGCTGAAGATTTCCGCTGCATCTCTGTCATGGATGAGCCTGGCATCCGGGTAAGGCCTGCCGCTGAAATCTTTGGTAACGGTATTCAGGAAGAGAATTTCCGCACCTTTGCTCTCCAGTTCGGCGAGCGTCCCGAGGTAGTCTTCCGGAAGATATTCCTGGGAGTCCACAACCAGGTGCCGGTAAGACGCGGTGCCGATTTCAATCCTTCCTTCCCTGACCGAGGCGGTCCTCAGGATATCCATGGAGATAATCTCATAGGGAATCTGATGGGTCATCAGTTCCCGGCCGAGCTCTTCGGGAAGGCGGAAACCGCCGGTCCACTCCGCCTCGGCGGAGAACAGCACTGCCGTATCCACGGGCGAGCGTCCGCCGCTTAAGAGGTGCGCCGCCCTGTTCATTCCGTTATACAGAACATGCATGTGGCGGTACTGCGGATTATTTCCTCCGGCATAAAAATGCGGGGGACAGTCCGGATCCGGAAACTTTGCCTCGGAAAAAGCATGCGGCGTGAAGCGGTTGATCCCGTTGACCAGCATGTGGTCCGCCATCCACTTCATATAGGTGAGCCCCTCGGACCAGCCGTAAGCGCCGAAAATCTCACAGAGCGCCCTGCCCTTGTGTCGGTCCAGCTGGTGCGCAGACGATGCGGCAAGGCGTGCAAGTGTATAGTGATAATACCTGCCCTCGCGGTCATAGTCCGCATCAGGCTTCAGCTGGTTAAGCACGGTATCGATGCCGCTCATGTGCTGTCCGGCCATCGCCCGGTAGTAATGCCCGGTACCGGGGCCGAGGGAGGAGTGCAGATCCATGTCTTCAAGCACGTGGCCGATATATTCAACACCTCTCTCTTCGCACCAGTCACCAAGCTGCTTCGAGAAATTCTCCTCATATCTCCGGGTAACAATGTCCATGTACGCAAACCGCACCGGCCTCTCGTTTCCCCCAAGACTGTGAAACAGGGCGGGGAGGAAGGTCAGCTTCTCATCTCCCGTCCTCGAGATCAGTTCATCCCTTACATTGTCTGCCCAGGGAAGCGGCATGCTGTCGCCGATATGGCCGATGGCAAAGCCTCCGCCCATGGTGTTGTAGAATCCGGGCTCATCCGAGAAGAAACCGGCAAAAACCGTGCCGAAATCACTGCTGTAACGGGCATAATGCGGCTCGTACACAGTGTCGATCAAGATACGTACCGAGTCCTTTTCCAGGAAGGAAATGTAATCCGAAGCCTTGTCTGCGACGCCGATCTGTTTCGTATACGTCAGAATATCGAAATGGCCCTCAGGAATATCCGTCCGGAGATAGCCGTCCTTAACGCTCTCCGTAACATTGACACACTCCGTGTACCGGAAGGTATCGCCATCCTCTTCGCGTCTTGCAAGTATTACCGCTACTATCTCTTCCGGACTCTCCTCCGGCGGAGCGAACGGTCCGTGTTTAAACAGAAGTCCAAGCGACGATGCCACCTCAAAGGAATTGCCGGTGAGCGGTCCCTGTACGCTCATTGTCTTCTCCCTGAGATACCACCTTTTCAGATGATCCGGTGCATCCTTCACCGCACCATTGGCAAAGCCGGTCGGGAAATGGGAGTCGTCGAGGATCCAGACACGCATGCCCTTTTTTCTGGCCTCATCCATTACAACATCCACATCCTGCCACCATTTGGGACCGACAAAATCGGGATGAGGCCTTGCCTCGAGGCAGACTTCCCGGATACCGGTTTCCCTGATTTTACCCATATATTCCCTGAGAGTTGACTCATCCGCGCCATGCTGCCAGAAAAACGGAAGAATATAATT
>OMSM01000314.1 GCA_900313745.1 uncultured Lachnospiraceae bacterium | reverse complement strand
CTCAATCAGGTTCTCCGGCACGTCCTGGTAGTTCGCGAGAAGCTGCTTCGTGTCCTTCGGCAGACAGTAGCCGCCGTAGCCGAAGGACGGGTTGTTGTAGAAATTCCCGATCCGCGGGTCGAGGCTCACGCCCTTAATGATGTCCGCGGTGGACAGGCTCTTCATCTCCGCGTAGGTGTCGAGCTCATTGAAAAAACTCACCCTCAGCGCAAGGTAGGTGTTGGCGAAGAGCTTCACCGCCTCCGCCTCGGTCAGTCCCATCAGGAGCACCTCGATATCTTCTTTCGCGGCACCCTCCACGAGCAGTGCGGAAAACTCCTCCGCCGCCTCCCTCGTCTCCCCGTCGCAGCCGACGATAATGCGGCTTGGATAGAGATTGTCATAGAGCGCCTTGCTCTCCCGCAAAAACTCCGGACTGAATATAATCTTCGCCGGCGCGTACTTTGCCTTCGCGCGCGCGGTGTAGCCCACCGGCACGGTGCTCTTGATCACCATGACCGCGCCGGGATTGGCCTCAAGCACCAGCTCGATCACCGCCTCCACCGCGGAGCAGTCGAAGAAATTCTTCTGCGGGTCATAGTTGGTCGGCGCGGCAATCACCACAAATTCCGCATCGCGGTAGGCGGCCGCGCCGTCTGTCGTTGCGCTGAGATCCAGCGGCCTTGTCCCGCTCTTCGCTTCCTCCAGATATTGCTCGATATAGTCGTCCTGGATCGGGGACTCGAAGCGGTTAAGCTTCTCCACCTTCTCCGGCAGGATGTCCACAGCGGTTACGTGATTGTGCTGCGCAAGCAGCACCGCCAGGGACAGTCCCACATAGCCAGTGCCGGCAACTGCGATTTTACGGTTCATTGATTGCTCCTTTTCCTGTTTGTGCCGCGCCGCGGAGCCTCTCCTGCCTCCGTGCGCGGTTGTCTCACGCGGGCGCGGGGCCGGTTATTCCCGCCTCCGCGCGCGTCACCGCGGCGCTGTTCCCCGCGGTGACGGCTTCGCTCAGCTGCTCCGCAGCTTCACTCCGCCACGCCGTCCGCACTCTCGCAGATGCACACGCTGTACCTTCCCTGCATCTCCGGGAACGACTTCAGGTACTCTCTCGTCACCCGCTCCGTGACAAATTCCTCCTTCGCGGGATCGATGAGCGCCATGCAGCAGCCCTTGAAGCCCGCGCCGGAGAACCGGCCGCCGTAGATCCCGTCGGTCTCCGTCATGATCTCGTAGAGCCGGATCTGCTCTTTTGCGCCGGACTCCCAGTTGTGGATGCTGCTCCAGCCGGAAGCAAAGGAGAGCCTTCCGTACTCCTCGATGTCGCCCCTGCGCCAGGCCTCCGCGCCGGCTTCCACCCGCTGAAACTCGGTGTACCAGTGCTCGCAGCGCTTCGCCCAGGGCTCCGGGAGCCGGTCCTTGTAGGCCTGGTAGATCTCCCAGGAGACGTCTCTCGCGTTGGCCTCGCCGAACTTGCCGTAGTCCATCCCCGCGTAGGCCTGAAGCGCGTAGACACCCGCCCTCAGCTCGTCGACGCGCATGTTGTACTTCGATCCCGCAAGGCTGTGCTCCAGCCCGCTGAAGAAGATCGCGATCTTATAGGGCTTCATCGCGGGACTCGTCGGAATCAGCTCGTAGCTGTCGTCCCTGCAGTCAAGGTAGAGGAGGTGATTCTTCCTGCTCAAAACTTCACAGGACTGGTCGAGCGTTCCCACGTTCATGCCGACGTAGTTTTTCTCCGCGTCGAAGGCGATGTTGATCAGCTCCTGCGGAGCGAGACGGATGTTGTTTACCCGGCACAGCGCGTTCAGGAAAGCGAGGATCACCGCCGCGGACGAGGAAAGGCCGCCTATCGGGAGCGAGCCCTCGATCACGCCGCAGAGCCCGACCGAGAGCACATGGTTTTTCTGCAGCGCCCACGTCGCGCCGCGAAGATAGTCCGCCCAGTCTCCGGTTTTGTCTCCCACCTCGCGGATGTGCCACTGCGCGCGCTTGGGAAACTGGAGGCTGCTCATCTCGATGACGCCGTTCATCTTGGGGCTGTAGGCGATGTGGATTCCCTTGTCGATGGCGAGGCCGGTGATTTTGCCGAGGTTGTGGTCCGAGTGGGCACCGATCGGACAGATGCGGTAGGGGGAGAAGGTGACGCCGTCCGGGAGCCTGCCGTAGACAGATAAAAACTTATCCTCGCAGTGAAGGACCGCCGCTGCTCCGGAGACCGTCCCTCCCGCGCCGGGTGTGCCCGCCGCTCCGGGTGCATTCGCTGCGCCGGCTGTGCCCGCCGCGCCCGCAGGGGGAGTGCCGGAGCCGGGAGTTTTGGCCCTGCCCAGACCCTCGCTCTCCAGCTCGCGCAGATAGCGGTACACCGTCTGCACCGAAATCCCGTAGGTCCCGGACGCGCGCTCCACCAGTTCCTTCCTTGCAAGGCTGCTGTTGTCCAGAAGCCATCTCTTGATCTCCGAACGTTTCTGCCTGGAAAAACTCATAATCGCCTCGTTATTAACTATAATATGGATAATATCTCCGTTTATCGTTACAACGGCTCATTTTATAGTTAATATGCCGCCGCGTCAAGAGCCGGTGCGGCAAGTTCTGAGACCGGCGCGCCTCCGGTTTTCGCAAGGGCGCTTCCCTGCGCATAACGGCAGTTTTGCAGTCCGTGGTTGTGCCGGCGCGGCCCACTGCGTACAATCAGGGAGAAGACCGGCATTCGGGAGGGAGAAGAGATGGATCAGAATATGCGCAGTG
>OMSM01000256.1 GCA_900313745.1 uncultured Lachnospiraceae bacterium | reverse complement strand
GACCAGGTTTTTGCTTACCGCAGCATGAACGCCAATTTTGAGCCCAACCTGAAGCAGCGGGTCATGGAGTCCTGGAGGATCCTTTCGCTGCAGGGTGAGAACGGCAGCGGCACGGATTATTACGTGCAGGCCACGCTGACAGGCGTGCAGAGTTCGCGCTGAACAGTCGGAACTGCCGATGTAGTGAAGGGTTATTTGGAAGACAAGCCCGGATTCCGGAAATGGTAAGCATGAAGAAGACGATATTCACGGTGCTGCTGGCATCATTAATCCTGCTGGCAGCTGCCTTCAATCTCCATAACGAAGCGGATAAGGCGTACGCAGCCAGCCCCAGTACGGCGGCCACGGCGCAGGAAGCCCATTCCCTTAATCCGACTGTATCTTCGGAGTATCCGGAGATCTGGATCGTTCCGCGAAGCGGCGGAGGAGCAGCGGTTGTGGGCAATGTCCGGGTAACCTCGGATTACGCTCAGGTCACCGATCCGGAGATGATCGCTACCGCAACCTTCGTGGAGAAGGATGACCCTGTGGGAAAAATCCTTACGGAGTACGTCCTCGCGAGAAGCGGATCCCGGCAGGTCTTCGGCCCCTACAAGCAGAGGATATATAAGGGCGGCGTCTCGAAATGGGATGGTTTCGGCATCTTCACCGCGCAGTACGGGATCGGCAATAAATATGACGGACATACCGCCACGGTCTATAAATTCCTCCGGGATGGAACTATCACTGAGGAAGAGGCTGTTGTTGTCCGGGGGAAGATCCGCATCGATTTCGACCAGATGGCCAGCATCATGATCGTGTTGGACGAATAAGCAAGAATACAAGGCCGTCCGTCCGGAATACCGGACAGGCGGCTCATTGTGCCTATATTGGAGATAGCTAAACGATGTACAACGGCTTCACCAGCCTGACCAGCAGAAGACAGTCCTACCGGATCGCCTACGAGAACGAGTACAGCAACTTCTATGATTATATGCTCTACGGCTCGGCGTCCGCGATGGAGCACGCGCTGAAGAAGGTGAAGGACTGGAGAGGCTTCCTTGCCGTGGCAATGGCCTACGACCTGGGACTCACCGGACTGACCTACGATCCGGATAAGGCAAAGTACTACTACACCCAGGCGAAGAACATCGTTTCCGCATCGGATGATAAAACAGAGCGTCTCACCGGAAACGAGTTTTTCTACGCTTACAGTCTCGACTCTGGCAATCTTTTCCATCCGGTATCTAGTAAGGAGCAGCGAGTACGCAAGGTGATCACGGCGTTTATCGCCACCTCCCGCGGCGCGGACTGCGGGCTGTTGGACGTGGAGTACATCCTTGGCGTCGCCTACAGCTACCGCCTGGCCAACCTGGTGAAGGCCATTCCGGTGGATGTGGAGGAGCAGAACATCCGTGCCCTGATCGACGACTCCCTCGAGCTCATGGACATCTACAGCCGTCAGAACATGGATTCCATGAAGGCGGTGCTGAAGACAGCGGAGGAGAATAACTACAGCTTCCTGCTCTTCCTGCTCGGAATGATCTTCTGGGATGCCTATCGCAACCCCCTGAGCATCACGGACATCCGCATGAACCTCACACCTAACTTCAAGGAGATGGGCGTGGAGCTTCTGAAGAAGTCTGCGGAGAAGGGCAGCATCGCTGCATTTCTTTATCTCAATGATATCGCCTGCGGATCTTCCATCGGCCGGGCGGCAGTCACAAAGGGATGCGGCCTTGAGGGCATCGACCCTACCGAAGCGATCCTTGGCTGGAGCAGGCAGCTCACCGGATCCGATGTACTGGAGGACGTTCTCCGGAAGCATACCGGCACCTCCGATGAGATGCTGAAGTATCACGTGATCCTGTAGCAGTATTTGGCAGGGCGGTAGCCCTGCATTAAGGAAATATCATTCATGGATGAATCGAAGAAAAGATATTTCATAAGGGTATCCATCCTTGTCTTCGCGGATGCACTGAGCATCTCCCTGGCTTATCTCATCGCGCTCTCTGCGCGGTTTGATTTCTACTGGGAGAACATCCCGGAGATGTATCTTAAGTCCATTGTCCGGTTCCTTCCCGCGAGCATCGTTATCAGCATCATTGTTTACTATTTCCTGAAGCTCTACCACAGCATCTGGCGCTACGCGAGTGAGCGGGAGATCTACAGGATCATCATCGCATACGTCATCATCGGTGCTGCACTGCTGCTGGTTAACCACATACAGTTCTTCAATATCCCTAACAGCTGCCTCTTTTACGGGCATGTGATGAGCCTGGTTTTCTGTGTGGGGATCCGTTTCGCCTACCGGCTCATGCGCAACCTTATGCTCAGCACACAGAACCGGGGTCAGGAGAAGGAGCGCGTACTTCTGGTCGGTGCCGGTTTCTCCGCCGTCGAACTCCTGAAGAATGACCGGTTCACCCGCCGCTACCGTGTGGTTTCCGTAGTAGACGACAACCCTAGCACCTGGGGGCGCTTCCTGGAGGGCGTGAAGATCGAGGGCGGCCGGGACAAGATCCAGGAGCTTGTGGAGAAGCACAATATTAATACCATTGTCTTCGCTATCCCGTCCGCAGCCCGAGAGGTGAAGGGTCAGATCCTATCAATCTGCAAGGAGACCGGATGCAAGCTGCAGACCGTCCCCGGGATCAACGCAGAGGAAGCGTCAAAACTCACGAACATCAACATCGGAGACATGGTTGGCCACGATCTTATCCCCGTGAATGAGGAGAGGATCAACGACATGGTCCGGGGCAAAACTATCCTCATTACCGGCGCCGGAGGAAGTGTTGGAACCGGCATTGCCGAACGTGTCGCGGCCGGCAGCCCTTCGGAACTCATTCTTCTCGACCTGAACCGGAATGCCCTCTATGAGACGAAGCGCAGATTGAATAAGAATCATCCGCAGACCCATGTGACCTGCCTCTTGGCAGACTGTTCAGACATT
>OMSM01000049.1 GCA_900313745.1 uncultured Lachnospiraceae bacterium | reverse complement strand
TACGCCGTCAACGGCGGAAACACCATCGCCTCCATGGAGTGCGCACTGGCGGAGGCCGCTTTCCTCACCGGCGTGGAGCGCTGCCAGGACGTCGTTAAGCTCACGGCGTACGCCCCGCTTTTCCAGAATGCGGACTACACGGCGTGGAAGCCGAACCTGATCGTCTTTGACAGCCGCGAGGTCTACGGAATTCCGACCTATCACGCGGTCTCCCTCTTCGGGAAGTACAGGGGGGACGAGGTGTACGGAATAAAGGTCGACGGGGAGATGAAGCCGCCCGTCTATCACGGCGTCCCGGGTATCCTGTGCGGGAAGGACGGCCTGAAGTTCAAGAACGCAAAACTGAACGGCGTCCCGGTGGAAGTGACCCGCGAGGTCTATGGGGAGGTGTGTAAAGCGGAGGACGGCGCCTCCGTGATGGTCACCGGTTCCCACCGCCATGTTTTCACCGGAAAGAGCGATGCCTGGAACAGCGCATTCGGCAGATTCATAGAGAACAGCCCCTTCCGGGGAGAGAAAAACCTCTGGGCAGTGTTCGGGGAGAACAGCGCGGCGGAGGATCTCACGGAGTACACCTTTGAGATCGACGTGCTGAGGGAGGAGGACAATCCGCTTACGCTCAACATCTGGAACTTCCGCCCGGATACGGACGCGGGCTGCAATGAGCCGAAGGACACGGAGTGGACTTCCATGTCCGTGCGCCGCCAGAGCTGGCGCATCGACGGACGCACCAGCGCTGTGCGCGTTCCCGGATGGCTCGATAAACCTCTCACCCCCGACGAGACAGTGCAGGTCGATATCGACTTCTCCAGGTACAATACCTACAAGATTGCGGCGAACAGGGAAGGTTTTGACTGTTACATCAACGGGGAGTTCGTCCAGTCCTGCCGGCTGCCGCTTCTTCCCGAGGTGACGGCCTCCGCGACGGGGAACGATGAGGAGATCCTCGTAAAACTCGTTCACGCCGGGGAGGAAGCTTCGACGGCGGTTATCGCTCCCGACTGCGCGGTAGAGGACGATGCTGTGCGCGAAATCATCGCGGCGCCCCTCGACGCGGTGAACAGTTTTGCCAACAAGACCAACGTGTCCGCGAAGGAGGAGAAGCTTCACCTCTTAAGGAACGCGGAAGGGGAGGTCATTGTCGATCTTCCCGCGCACTCCATCCAGGTGCTCCGCCTGAAGAAGGCATAAGCGCCTGCCGCCTGTGCGTGGTATACTTTATGAGCAGATCAGCAGTCCAGTTAAGGAGAATGAGATGACCATAGACAATTACCTTCACACACAGTACAACGATCCGTTTATCGCCCAGAGGGCAGATCCCTTCGTGACCCGGGGCCCCGAAGGGGAGTACTATTTCACCGCGTCCGTTCCGGCCTATGACCGGGTGGTCCTGAGAAAGAGCGCCACGCTCGACGGGCTTAGGGACGCGGAGGAAATCACGGTCTGGACGAAGCATGAGAAGGGCATCATGAGCCAGCACATCTGGGCGCCGGAGCTTCACTTCCTCTTCGGAGGATGGTACATCTACTTCGCCGCGAGCGATGTTGATGATATCTGGGCGCTGCGTCCCTACGCGCTTCACTGCACCGGGAGCGACCCCATGACGGATCCATGGGAGGAGTGCGGACAGCTTCAGGCGGCGGACGGAGACCTCTTCTCCTTCAACGATTTCTCCCTCGATACCACGGTGTTCGAGAACAAGGGACACTGGTACGTGATCTGGGCGGAGAAGGTCAACATCGGCAAGAAAATCTCCAATCTCTACATCGCGGAGCTGGAAACGGCGACAAAACTGAAGACGGCTCAGGTGCTCTTCACCAGCCCGGACTACGACTGGGAGCGCATCGGCTTCTGGGTAAACGAAGGCCCCGGCCTCTTAAGGCACGACGGAATGCTCTACATCACCTATTCCGCCAGCGCCACCGGCCCGGAGTACGCGGTCGGAATGCTCTCGATCTCTGAGGACGCGGAGATTCTCGACCCCCGCGCCTGGAAGAAGGAGCGCTATCCCGTTCTGGAGACGGACCTGGAGAAGGGGATCCTCGGGCCCGGCCACAACTCCTTCACGAAGCTCGAGGAGAAGGACGGCTCCGTCTCGGACGTCATGATCTACCACGCGCGCAACTATGACGAGATCGCCGGCGACCCGCTCTACGATCCCAACCGCCACACCTACAGGATGCGGATCAGGTGGGACGAAAACGGCCGCCCGGTATTCGATATCCGCAATAATTTCTGATCTTGTCTGTACTGACCCGGAACGTGAGGTTTTGTCATATTCCGGGTCAGTTTTTTGATATTGGGACGGAGACGGAAACCCTATGATAAGTTCAGATTCAGGCTCCGGACAGAGCAGTCCGGGACCGTGTACTTCTGAACATCCGGCGTAAAGGCATCGCCGGAGAGAATAGGGGGAATATCGTGAAAAAGAGAATTGTTTCCATCCTGATGGCAGCAGTAATGACGCTTGCCCTCGCGGCCTGCGGAAGCACAGCGCCTGCAGCACCCGCGGCACCCGAAGCATCTGCCGGGGCCCCGGCCGCTGAGGAAACGTCAGCTCCGGAAGCCGGTGCGGTAAAGGACGGCGAGCTCGTCGTCGCGGAGAATCCGGAGGATTGGCCGAAGGTTGTTGTTGAGGTCTGCTCCTTTACGGATACGCAGGAGCACGAGCAGGAGATTGAGGATGCTCTCAACGAGTATCTGGTCTCGATCAATGCCGGTGTGCAGTGTGACATGCTTCCCATCGCCATCGGCGACAGAGCAACCCAGCTCACCCTGATGCTTACCGACCCGGACAACCCGATCGATGTGTTCGGCTGGCGCTGGTACTCCACAGTGGTCAATATGTACAAGAACGGCCAGGTGATCTGCCTCGACAAGTACAAGGATGTTTATCCCGAGCTCTGGGAGATCTATCCCGAAGACATCTACCGCATCTGCCAGGTGAACGGCGAGCTTTACTCCATGCCCTCCGGCGGCTGCTTCGGGCAGCAGGACGTCTATGTGCTCCGCAAGGACATCGCCGAGGAGATCGGCGTGATGGATCTGGTGGACACCAAAATCACCGTCGAGCAGCTCGAGGACATCATGGCCAAGGCGGAAGCCGCACATCCCGAGATGTGCTGGCAGGGCGACACGGCGCTCCTTCCTTTCATGGGAATCGACAACCTTGGCGATGACAAGTGGCTCGGAAGCCTTGTAAACCGCGGCCTCGATGAGACCGAAATCGTTAACATCTATGACACTGAGCTCTTCCATGATTATGTGACCATGTGCAAGGACTGGGCGGATAAGGGATATCTCGTGGACGACCCGCTGAACAACAGCTACGCAGGCACCACCCTCGTCAACGACGGCATCGGCGGCGGCTACATGTTCGAGGCCTTTGACATGGAGTATGCCTACACCCTGATGCAGCAGCAGATTCCTCAGTATGAGATGGTCGTCTTCCAGCTCACCGACTGGGTCGGCACCAACTCCTGCGTCTACAACGGATGGAATATCTCCGCGGTCTGCAAGAACCCCGACGCGGCCATGAAGATGCTCTATCTTATGTACACCGACGAGAACGTTCTGCGCTACTTCAGCCTTGGCATAGAGGATCTGACCTATGTCATGCACGAGGACGGCGCTGCGTATTATCCCGAGGGCAAGGATATGAACACCAACGGCTGGAACTGCTCTGCCGTGTGGTTCTATCCCAACGAGACTCTGAGCATCCCGTTCGAGACCACCTACCTCACCATGTATGATGACATGAAGGCGATCAACCAGGATCCCGACAGGAAGTATTCCAATGCCATGGGCTTCATCTTTGACGACACGGCGGTGTTTGATCAGGTCAAGGCCTGTGACGCCATCGTCGACGAGTACCGCGAGGCGCTCATGATGGGCCAGGTCGATGTGGAGAGCAGCCTGGAGAGCTTCCGCAGCGAGCTGAAAGCTGCCGGCATCGACGAGATCATCGCGGCGATGCAGGAGCAGTACGACGCATTCCTTGCATCGAAGTAAGAATCAGGCAGCATCATACGGAATGAACAGGCCGGCCGCCGCAGTTTACTGCGGCGGCCGCTTTG
>OMSM01000106.1 GCA_900313745.1 uncultured Lachnospiraceae bacterium | reverse complement strand
GACAACTGACCGGAGAACCGTCCCCCGGATCAACAGCATACCGACAACCACAAGGACGTGGCTGGCCATTCGATGAGCAGATGGCTGCCGCGTCTTTTTCTGTGCCGGAGAGCGTCAGCGCATCTCCGCGGGAGGAAGATATGACGAAGGAGATTATGGAAGCATTGGACAGTGAGATTTTTGCCGTGTGGTTTCTTATCGGCGCCGCGTTTGTTTTCTGGATGCAGGCGGGCTTTGCGATGTGCGAGGCAGGCTTCACCAGGGCGAAGAACGCCGGAAACATCATCATGAAGAACCTGATGGACTTCTGCATCGGCACGGTGATGTGGTTTATCTGCGGCGCGTCGCTGATGCTTGGCCCGGATATCCTCAGAGGTTTCGCCGGCGGCTTCAGCTTCGATGTATTCACCCGGTACGCGGATTTCGACTATTCGGCATTTGTGTTCAACCTGGTGTTCTGCGCGACGACCGCGACGATCGTATCCGGATCCATGGCGGAGCGGACCAGGTTCTCCAGCTACTGCATCTATTCCGCGGTCATCTCCGCGGTGATCTACCCGATCGAGGCGCACTGGACATGGGGCGGCGGTTTTCTCGCCCGGTGGGGCTTCCATGATTACGCCGGTTCCAACTGCATTCACATGGTCGGCGGGATCTGCGCCTTCATCGGAGCGTGGATGCTCGGGCCTAGAATCGGCAAATTTGAGCGCGACAAGGCGGGCAAGGTCACAAAGGTCAATGCGTTCCCCGGCCACAACCTGGTCATCGCCGCGCTGGGCGTCTTTATTCTCTGGCTTGGCTGGTACGGATTCAACGGCGCCGCGGCGGTCGACGTGCCCACTCTTGGCTCCGTATTCCTTACGACGACGGTAGCTCCTTCGGTGGCAACCGTGGTGTGCATGCTGTTTACCTGGATTAAATACGGAAAACCGGACGTCTCCATGTGCCTGAACGCGTCACTGGCAGGCCTCGTGGCCATCACGGCCCCCTGCGATGTTGCGGACTGCGCCGGTGCGGCGGTGATCGGCGCAATATCCGGTCTGCTGGTGGTCTTCGGCGTGTGGTTCAACGACAATGTGACGCATGTGGATGATCCGGTCGGCGCGGTTGCGGTACACATGATGAACGGCATCTGGGGCACCATAGCGGTCGGTCTCTTTGCGACGGAATCGGCACCGGGCTTCGCGCTGGCAGGCATTAAGGAAGGACTGTTCTACGGAGGAGGCTTCGGGCAGCTTGGAAAACAGCTGGGAGGCATGTTCGTTACCGCACTCTGGACGGTGGTCACGATCGTGATTGCCTTTACGGTGATCCGGAAGACGGTGGGCTTACGGGTCAGCGAGGAAGAGGAGCTGACCGGCCTTGATGCGACGGAGCACGGCCTTCCCTCCGCATACGCCGGCTTCTCCATCATGGATATTTCCAACACCATGACCATGGATGTCAACGAGAATACGAACCTCGGCGCGGACAGCTACGAGGAGGCCTCCGAAGCAAAGAAGAATGCAGCTGTACCGGTTTTAAGGGGCGACGAGGGAATTCCTGCCGCGATGAGCACCGGCATCTCGAAGGTCGTTATCATTGCAAAACTTTCCCGCTACGACATGCTGAAGCGGGCAATGAACGATCTTGGCGTGACCGGAATGACCGTAACCCAGGTGATGGGCTGCGGCATCCAGAAGGGTGCCGGCGAGCGCTACCGCGGCGTCGAGATCGACGCGACGCTGCTCCCGAAGGTCAAGCTTGAGGTGGTCGTCAGCGCCATACCGGTGGACAAGGTGATCGAGGCAGCCAAGAAATCGCTCTATACCGGACATATCGGCGACGGTAAGATCTTCGTCTACCCGGTGAGCCGTGTGGTCAAGATCCGCACCGGCGAAGAGGGCTTCGCCGCACTGCAGGATGTAGAGTAATACCGCAGGAGGAGACAGGGGACGGCTCTCTGTCTCCTCTGCTTGTTTACCTGGTTTATGCATTAAGGAGACAGTGAAACGTCCCTGTCTCCTTCCGGGAGTGGTACAGGATGGATGAGATTCATGAGGAATGCGGCGTATTCGGCATCTGGTCACCGCCGGGTACCGAAGTGGCTGAGGATATATATGCGGGATTGGTTGCGCTTCAGCATCGCGGACAGGAGTCCGCAGGGGCAGCGGTCACGGATACCGGCGGAGCGAGGGGCAATATCGCGGCCTTGAAGGGAATGGGACTGGTCAGCGAGGTATTCGGACCGAAAGAAATGGAGAGCCTTAAGGGCAACATGGGAGTTGGTCACGTCCGATATTCGACCACGGGCGAAAGCTCCTTGACAAACGCTCAGCCGATTGTGATGAATTACATAAAGGGTACGCTGGTCTTTGTCCACAACGGCAATATCGTGAATGCGGACGAGATCCGTCAGAACCAGATGTACAGAGGACAGGCGCATTACACGACGACGGACTCGGAGGTCTTCGCCTATGAGATTATCAGCAGAAGAATCGAGGCATCATCGATTGAGGAGGCAGTGCTTGACGCCGCGAAAAGTATGAAGGGGGGATACGCCTGCATCATCATGAGCCCGGGAAAACTTGTCGGGATCCGGGATCCCTATGGAATCAAGCCGCTGGTGATAGGAAAAAAGGGGAGCGCCTATATTCTCGCCTCGGAGAGCGCCGCAGTAGAGGCGGTGGGCGGAATGCTTATCCGCGATGTACGTCCCGGGGAAATTGTAACCTTGACGGAAGGACAAATCCAAAGTATTGAATCCATGTGTGAGGGCCGGCGCGCTCATTGCGCTTTTGAATACATCTATTTTGCCCGTCCTGATTCCGTCCTGGACGGGGTGGAGGTTCATGACGCAAGAGTCAAGGCAGGGAGGGCGCTTGCCAGGTCTGCTCCGGCAGAGGCGGACCTGGTCGCGGGGGTGCCCGATTCCGGACTTGTTGCGGCGGAGGGCTTTGCAAAGGAATCAGGAATTCCGTTTGCGCTGGCGTTCTATAAGAACAGTTATGTAGGAAGAAGCTTTATCCGGCCGACCGACGAGGAGAGAATAAGGGCAGTGCACAGCAAACTCAGTGTTCTCAAGAGTGCGGTTTGCGGTAAAAGAATAGTGTTGATTGATGATTCTCTGGTAAGAGGCACAACAATGCGCCAGATTGTGGAGATGCTGCGGGAGGCCGGTGCCCTAAAAGTACATGTGCGAATCAGTTCTCCTCCTTTCCGCTATCCATGTTATTACGGGACAGATGTACCAAGCAGCCGCCAGCTGATCGCCGCAGACCATACTGCCGAGGATATTTGCAGGGAAATAGGGGCTGATTCCTTGTTCTACCTTAATCAGGAGGATCTTCTGTCCATGACAGGAAATCTGCCGCTGTGTACAGCCTGTTTCGACAGCCGGTATCCCGCCTGAGACAGTGAACGGCAAGGTGTATGACTCTCCGGATTTGTTCCTGCAGAAGCAATTTCATAAAGAAACAGAAGCTTGATTTCCGAATGAAT
>OMSM01000286.1 GCA_900313745.1 uncultured Lachnospiraceae bacterium | reverse complement strand
GTCGGGAACAGGATTACATCTCTTATCGTAGGACTGTTCGTGAGAAGCATCACGAACCGGTCAAGTCCGTACCCGATTCCGCCTGTAGGAGGCATTCCGATTTCCATTGCGTTCAGGAAATCCTCATCCGTGTGCTGCGCTTCTTCGTCGCCCGCCTCGGAGAGCCTGTCCTGCGCCGCGAACCGCTCGCGCTGGTCGATCGGGTCATTCAGCTCGGAGTAGGCATTGCACATCTCCCAGCCGTTGATATATAGCTCGAAACGTTCCACCTTGGAAGGATCGTCAGGCCGGCGCTTCGTGAGAGGGGAGATCTCGACAGGATGATCCATAATAAACGTAGGCTGGATCATCTTGTCCTCGCAGTACTCATCGAAGAACATGTTAACAATATCGCCCTTGACGTGGCGGTCCTCATACTCTATATGATGCTCATCGGCGAGCCGCTTCGCCTCCTCGTCCGACGTCACCAGGTCAAAGTCAATCCCTGTCTCCTCCTTGATGGCGTCCACCATCGTCAGTCTGCGGAAGGGCTTCGAGAGGTCCAGCACTCTGTCACCGTAGGTGATTATGGCGCTGCCGTTAACCTTCTCCGCGACATAGCGGTACATGCTCTCCGTCAGCTCCATCATGCCGTGGTAATCCGTGTACGCCTGGTAAAGCTCCATGAGCGTGAATTCAGGGTTGTGTCTGGCATCAAGCCCCTCGTTGCGGAAAACTCTTCCGATCTCGAAGACGCGCTCAAAACCTCCGACAATAAGACGCTTCAGATACAGCTCCAGAGAGATGCGAAGCTTCTTGTCCTCATCCAGAGCGTTGTAGTGCGTCACGAAGGGACGGGCGGATGCGCCTCCGGCGTTCTCCACCAGCATCGGTGTCTCCACCTCCATGAAGTCGCGGTCGGCGAGGAAAACGCGGATCTCATGCATCACCTGGGAGCGCTTCCTGAAGGTCTCCCTCACATCGTCATTCATGATGAGATCGACGTAGCGCTGACGATAGCGCTGGTCGACGTTGGTCAGGCCGTGATACTTCTCGGGCAGGATCTGAAGGCTCTTTGAGAGCAGCGTGACTTCCTCCGCGTGGATGGAAATCTCACCGGTCTTCGTGCGGAAAACTTTTCCGCTGACGCCGATGATATCGCCGATATCATACTTCTTGAAATCAGCGTAGGGCTCCTCGCCGACGGAATCTCTCGCGACGTAGCACTGGATGCGTCCGTCGCGGTCCAGAACATGGCAGAAGGAGGCTTTGCCCATGACCCGCTTGCTCATCATACGGCCGGCGATCGTGACATTTTTGCCCTCGAGCTCGTCGTAGTTTTCCAGCACATCTTTGCTGTGATGCGTCACGTCATAGCGGACGATGCGGAACGGGTCCCTGCCGGCTTCCTGCAGAGCCTGAAGCTTCTCTCTCCTCACCTGGCGGAGACGCCCGATCTCCTCGGCGGTCTGCACCGGAGCTTCCTGCGTGTTCTGATTTCTGTTCTCCTGATCTGCCACTTAGTACCTCTTCTTTCCTGAACAGTTTTTAATTACAACAGTGATCCGACGGCGCTGTTAAGAGCGTCTCGGATCACTTCAGATCAATATTGAAAGGCAAAACTCCCGTTCTGCCCGGACTCGCCGGATACTCAGCTTGCCGAGCGGAGGATTTCCAGTACCTTGTACCTGACCTCACCCGCGGGGGTCTCAATGGTGATGGTCTCACCGACCTTCGCGCCGATCAGGGCCTTGCCGACGGGGGACTCGTTGGAGATCTTGCCCTGGAGGCTGTCCGCCTCGGTCGAGCCTACGATCTTGTACTCCAGATCCTCATCGTCAAGCATATCGCGCAGCAGCACCTTGCAGCCGATATTGATCTTATCTACTTCCACTTCATCCTCAACAACGACTTCGACGTTCTTGAGAATATTCTCGAGTTCCTCAATTCTCGCCTCGATGTCACGCTGTTCATCCTTTGCGGCATCGTACTCGGCGTTCTCGGAGAGGTCTCCCTGTGCCCTGGCCTCTTTCAGCTTCTGAGCTACATCCTGCCTGCGCACGACCTTAAGGTGGTGCAGCTCTTCCTCATACTGGCGAAGGCCCTCGTAAGTCAGAATAGTTTTCTTCTCTCCCTGTTCTTCCATGACTCTGTATCCGCTCCTTTACCTCATTTTATAAGCCGTGCGGAAGGACGCAACGGACAAGATTTCTGCAGACAGAATATGTTAATTCTTCCTGCAGATTGCCGTTAATTCTATCACCACTATGTGCAGTATGCAAGTGTCTGCAGCACAGGAGGCTGTTTTTCAGTCCAACGGCGGGAAAATTTTACCAACAAGCACTTCCAGATCCCTGTAGGAGGAGAGCTGCCCCGCCTCGGCGCGCAGTTTTGACGCCCCGGGAAACCCGGACAGGTACCAGGCGACATGCGCCCTCATCTCACGCATTGCGGTCAGCTCCCCCTTGTATTCCACGGCCAGGGCGCCGTGGCGAAGGATCATCCGGGCGAGCTCCTCCCGGTCCGGGCGTGCAGGTTCCGGGTGCTCCGGCCGGTCAAGATAACCGAGAATCTCACGGAAAACCCATGGATTCCCGCGGGCCGCCCTGCCGACCATCACCGCCGCGCAGCCGGTCTCGTCAAAGAGCTTCTTCGCGGACACTCCGTCCGTGACATCTCCGTTGCCGATGACAGGGACGGAAAGCTCCTTCACCGCCTCCCCGATCAGCGTCCAGTCTGCCTTTCCGCTGTACATCTGTTCCCTGGTGCGGCCGTGAATTGCGACAGCCGAAGCGCCGCCTGCCTCCGCGGCTCTCGCGCATTCCAGCACATTTTTGTGCCCTTCGTCAAAACCCAGCCTGAGCTTGACGGTGACCGGACGGCGGGTGTTGTCCGCCGCGCTCCTCACCAGCTGCTCAATCAGCCCGGGATCTCTCATGAGCGCGGAGCCCTCACCGTTCCCCGTGATTTTGGGCACGGGACATCCCATATTGATGTCCAGAAGATCGTAGGGCTCATCCTCTATCCGTCGCACCGCCTCCGCCATGAACTCCGGCTCGTGGCCGAAAAGCTGCAGGGATACAGGCGCCTCCTCCGGAAGAGTTTTCATCAATCCTATAGTCGCACGGTTTCCGTAGCAGACCGCCTTGGCGCTGATCATTTCCATCGCGGCAAGTCCCGCGCCCTGCCTGCGGCACAGCAAACGAAATGGCAGGTCTGATACGCCTGCCATAGGAGCCAGCCATATTCGGTTGGGTATGGTGACATTTCCGACAGTCACCGGTGAAGTGTACATCAAATCCGTCACTCCTCGTTTGAATCCTCATCCGTCTCCGAGAGCAGCTGTCCCGGATCCTGCTTCAGCACTGCCACGCGGTAGTAAACGGAAAGAGCCTCGAAAAGCTCCCTCTTCTTCCTGCGGATCTCCTTGATCAGCAGACCGCCGGAGATATCGTCGTAGAGCAGATCTCCCTCATCACACTGCGTCTCCATCTCCACATCGCCCTCCGGGGTGAAGAGAATGGAGAAAATCCCGCCGACCTCCTCCGTGAACAGCACGCAGAGAATGTGAAGCTCCTCCTTCACGTTCTCCGGAAGCCGGTCAAACTGCCTGTTGAAATAGTATTTCCTGTCATAGGCACTTGCCGCGCAGAGCACGACGCGCACACTGTCCTCAGACATAGCCCTCTACTCCTCTTACCGAGACCTCTCCTGCGGAAACCGGGATGATCTCTCCGTCTTCCCGCCGGACCAGCAGCTCTCCTGACCCGTTTATTCCCTCCGCTGTGCCCTCATAAGGGGCCGCGGGATCGAGGACGCGCACTCTCCTGCCCAGGTTCACCAGCATCCCCTCGTAGGCGCCTCTGAGCCCCTCCAGGGATCCGTCCGCAAGGAATACTCCATAGTACTCCTCAAAACTTTTCCAGACCGCGGCAGTGAGCGCCGCCCGGTTCGTGACCTCTCCCGTTATCTCCCGCACAGATGAGGCTGTCTCCCTGACCGACCCGGGAATCTCCTCCATGTTGACGTTGATCCCGATTCCGATGGTCACATCCTTCACCCTGGTCTCCTCGAGCCGCATTTCGGTGAGGATACCTGTGACCTTCTTCCATGTACTGCCCTGGCCCGCAGAGTCCCGCATCCCGCTTCCGCCTGCGGAAACGGCGCCATCCTCCGGGAGAGCACTGCGGGGCACCGCAACGATGTCATTAGGCCATTTCACCGCAAAGCGGGCCTTCTCCCCGCACATCTTCTCCAGTGCACTGCAGACAGCCATCGCCGCCACGAGAGTGACCATGGGAGCCCTGTCCGCAGGGATCACGGGCCTTAAGAGGATGCTCATGTAGATGTTGCCCTCCGGCGGCGAGATCCACACCCGGCCCCGCCTTCCGCGCCCCGCGGTCTGCTTTGCCGCGAAGACCAGAAGTCCTTCCGGCGCATCGCCGCCGTCCGCGAGTTCCATGACATCCTTGTTGGTGGAACCCGTCTCCTCGCGAAACAGCACAGGATGCCCCGCCCAGGCGGTAATCTCGAGCGCCTTCTCCAGTTCGGCGGCGTTGCAGAGATCGCATCCCGTCGGATCCGTGAGGCGGTATCCCCGGTTTGGCACGGCCTCGATTCCGTACCCTTCCTCCCGCAGCCGGTTTACTGCCTTCCAGACCGCTGTCCGGGTAACCCCGCAGGCTTCACTTAATTCCTGTCCAGAGATAAAACTCCGGGAGTCCCGGAGTTTTGTCAGAATATCATTCTTGATAGACATAGCAGTTAACCAGGCCCGGCGGCTATGCGGGCTGCTCTTCGTACCCCAGTGTCGCCGCCATGACCGCCTTGATGGTGTGCATGCGGTTCTCCGCCTCGTCAAAAACCACGGACGCAGGGCTCTCAAAGACCTCGTCCGTCACCTCCATCTCGGTAAGCCCGAACTTCTCATAGATCTCCCGGCCAATGGCAGTCTTCAGGTCATGGAACGCCGGAAGGCAGTGCATAAACACGGCCCCTTCGGCAGCAGCCGCCATGATTCCGGCTGTTACGCGGTAGGGTGACAGATCCTGTATGCGCTTCTCCCAGGCTTCCGCCGGCTCGCCCATGGATACCCAGACGTCGGTGTAGATCACGTCCGCGCCCTCCGCTCCCTTTACGGGATCGGTCTCGAAGCGGATGCTTCCGCCGCTTTGCACTGCCAGTTCGAGGCACTTTTCCGTGAGTTCCTTATCCGGGAAGTACTCCGGATCCGAGCAGAGCGTGAGGTGCATGCCCATCTTCGCCGCCGTCACCATCCAGGAGTTGGCCGTATTGTAGCGGCAGTCACCGTAGAGAGCGACATGGATTCCCTGCGTCCTTCCGAAATGCTCGCGGATGGTCAGCAGGTCAGCAAGCATCTGTGTGGGATGGAATTCATTGGTCAGCCCGTTCCATACAGGCACCCTGGAGTATTTTGCCAGTTCCTCGACGATTTCCTGGCCGTAGCCGCGGTACTCGATGCCGTCGAACATTCCCGAGAGCACCCTTGCGGTATCGGCGATGCTCTCCTTCTTCCCGATCTGCGAACTCATGGGGTCGAGATAGGTCGTACCCATGCCAAGGTCGTGAGCAGCCACCTCGAAGGAGCAGCGCGTGCGCGTACTCGTCTTCTCGAAAATCAGCGCGACGTTCCGGCCGCGGAATCTGTCCGTGAGGATCCCGTCGTGTTTTTTCTTCTTGAGGTCCGCAGCGAGATCCACCAGCGAGGTGATCTCTTCGGCGGTAAAGTCGAGCAGCTTCAGAAAACTGCGTCCTTTAAGCGGCTGATTATTCATAGTCCCTGTCTCCGTTGTCTATACTGCTGAACTTGTTCCGCGCCGCGGATTACTCGCCGTCGCGGTAATTAGGCTCTCCCTGCCCGCCCGCGTCCTTTGCGGGATCCTGGAGCATCTCCTTCACGGAAGATGCAAGTCCGGCAATTCCCTGAAGGCTGGACGGGATAATCAGCTTCGTTGCGCGGCCGTCGGCGGCCTTCTGGAACGCCTCAAGGCTCTTTAAGGTGAGGACGGCCTCGTCTGCACCGGCTTCCTTGAGCATGCGTATGCCGTCGGCATTAGCCTTCTGCACCTGCCGGATGGCCTCGGAGCGGCCGGCGGCCTCCTCGATCATCTTCTCCTTCTCCGCCTGAGCTGCCAGGATGACAGCCTGCTTGTCCGCTTCGGCCTGGAGGATCATGGACTCCTTCTTACCCTCAGCGACGAGGATCGCGGACTTCTTCTCGCCCTCGGCCTTGAGAATGGATTCTCTGCGCTCGCGCTCCGCCTTCATCTGCTTCTCCATCGCCTCGCGGATTGCTTCCGGAGGGATGATGGACTTAAGCTCCACGCGGGTCACCTTGATACCCCAGGGATCTGTGGCGATATCCAGCGCCGAGCGCATGCGCGCGTTGATCGTCTCGCGGCTGGTCAGCGTCTCGTCAAGCTCAAGGTCGCCGACGATATTTCTCAGCGTCGTCGCGGTCAGGTTCTCGATGGCAAGTATGGGATTCTCCACGCCGTATGCGTAAAGTTTTGCATCCGTGATCTGGAAGAAAACGATGGAGTCAATCTGCATCGTGACGTTATCCTTGGTGATCACGGGCTGGGGCGGGAAATCCACCACCTGCTCCTTCAGGTTGACGCGCCTCGCGACACGGTCGATGATCGGCGCCTTGAAGTGCAGGCCGACCTGCCAGGTCGTTCTGTAGGCTCCCAGCCGCTCAACGACAAAAGCATTTGCCTGGGGAACAATCTTGATGCAGGAAACGGTAATCGCGATGATCAGTACCAGAAGAATAATAATCAATGCAGCCATAAGCGCTCCTTTCTCATCTGTCCGGCCGGACGGGCTCGACCATGAGCTTCACGCCCTCGATCGCCCGGATAACCACGATGCTGTCCACGGGAATAACATAATGCCCGGAGCTGTCCGGCGCCGCGGCCTTCGCCTGCGCCTCCGCGTCTTCCGACGCCCTTGCCGTCCACTGCTGCCCGCGGATCTGCACTGTACCGGTGCTGTTCAGGTTATCGATCTCCTCGGTGACCACGGCCTCCTCACCCACCAGGCTGTCCGCATTGGTCGGTACCGTCCTTGCGTTCAGGTGCTTCATCGCGATCGGCCTGGTCACGACAAGAAGAACAATGGAGACCGCGGCGAATACCAGGATCTGCAGCCAGAGAGGCCCGCCGAGCGAGGACACCGCAAGAGCCACCGCCGCGCCGCCGCAGAACCATATCGTGGTCAGTCCCGTGGTGGCAATCTCGACGACAAGCATCACAATCAATATCGCAATCCATGCTATGGATTCCATACCGGTGCCTCCTGTCATGAACTTGGTAAACTTGATTATATCATACAGCAAAAACATTGTTTAATTCCAAAAGCCCGGGCAGGATGGAATCCTGTCCGGGCCCGCATTTCCTATGCCGCTGTCAGTGCCGCAGAAGATAAATGTGTCCTGTTACATATGTCCCCAGAAGCAGTGGTTCTGTATGATCCGGCCGCTTCTGTGCAGATCCTTGCGCATGAAGAATATCGCATCTCCCACCGGCATTGCGCCGTTTAGGGCTTCATCCGCCGCGCGGTAGCAGATCTCGGGGATATCCCCGCTCCGGACCTTTCCCGCAAGCAGGCAGGCTGGCTGGAACTGTCCGCGCTGGTACACGACCTCCTGGAGGGTGGAAGGATACTTGGAGCTCAGCATCCGGTTGATGACGACGTTCGCCACCGCAACCATGCCTTCGTACGGCTCACCGACCGCCTCGTAGAAGATCAGTGCCGCGAGAAGCTGATAGTCGTAATCAGAGAGTTCGACCCGCTGCGTGGCTGCGGCATCTGCCGGATTCTCCGTGGCCTCCTCCTGCACGCCGGCGTCCTCCTCAGCTGCAGGCGTCTCCTCCGTATCCCCGCCGGCTTCGGATAACGCGGGATCCGCTTCCTCCGCGGGTTCGGGGACTGCTTCCTCCCCGGCTGTTTCAGGCTCTGCTTCCGTTCCGGGTGCTTCGGGATCTGTCTCCCCGGCAGCTTCCTCCGGAATATCCTGCTGCTCCGGGATCGCTTCCTCCGTTAACTCCTCAGAAGCTTCCTGCTGCTCCGGAGCCAATTCCTCCGCTGATGAAGGAATCTCCGGCTGTTCCGGCGCCGCGCTCTCTACTGATGACGGAATTTCCGCCTGTTCCAACACCGTGTTCTCCGCACCGGCAGTCTCTTCCGTGATTACTTCCGCCGGAACCGCATTATATCCCGGCTCTGTTTCCCCGGCCGGTGCTTCATCTGCCGCAAAGAGCTCCTGCTCCGCGGCATCTTGCGCTGCTCCCTCAGCCGCACCGCTTCCGGTAGCCCTCACCAGGGAAACAGCAAGAAAATCAATATACTGCTCCCTTGTCATCCCGAGCAGAGCCGCTTCCTCATCCAGACGGCTCCCCGCACTGATAATCAGGCTTTGCAGCTCCGCCAGCGTATGCGGTGTCTCCCCTTCTTCCGTTCCTGCCGGGGAGAGGGCCAGAAGCTTTGCCGCCTCATACTGATATGTCCCGGCGATCACATTGACTGCCGTCTCCGAAACCGTGATCTCCGCAGCACGAAGATGCCCGGTGCAGCATGAAGCCGCGATCAGACACAGTATGAGCACAAGCGCTGTTCTGTTGTAAAAACGCTGTTTTAAACTCATCAGAATACCCTTTTGCCATCACGGGCAAATTATTACGAATTTGTTACGCCCGTGGGATTCGTATTCTACGATTCCGTAAAATCTTTGTCAAGTTTGTGCCCCGCCGACATAAAGGGCACGGAAAAGGACGAAAAAACTCCCGCAATCCCTTGAGATTGCGGGAGTTTTTCACCTATCGTCAAAAACTGCGGGAATTCCTTCGGATTGTTCTTAATTCAGTACAATCCTTTTGCGCTTCAACTTGTTCGGAACGATTTTACGCGCTTTTCCGGTTGTTTTCCGAATTCTTCGGAATCACATCCTGGAAGATTTTTCCGATGCGGCGTCCACAGCTTCCATTACAAGCCCCCGGAAACCGCCCTTTTCCAGCACTTCCACCGCCTCTATGGTGGTCCCGGCCGGCGAACAGACCATGTCCTTCAACTCCGCGGGAAGCTTTCCGGACTCCAGCATCAGTTTTGCCGATCCCATCACCGCCTGGGCCGCGAAGCGGTATGCCTGCTGCCGCTTCATTCCGCCCTTGACGGCAGCGTCCGCCATGGCCTCGATGAACATGAACACATAGGCAGGCGAGG
>OMSM01000071.1 GCA_900313745.1 uncultured Lachnospiraceae bacterium | reverse complement strand
TTCTTCGTACTGCCGCAGAAGCAGGAAAGCAGGAAAAGCAGCGTACCTTCCCTTCTGTGGTAAGATAGTAGTCAGTATTCCGCCGCCGGCTCGGCTCCGTCCGAAAGAGCCCCGGCTTACCGTGTCGCCGGCCTGAGCCGGCCTGCCCGGGAAAACACCGGCTCACTGCACGCCGGCCGCAAATCCCGATCACTGATTCTGGAGTTGACTATATGAAATGCCTGATTCTCGCCGCGGGCTACGCCACGCGGCTCTATCCCCTTACCGAGAATTTCCCGAAGCCCCTCCTGGAGGTGAGCGGAAAAACCATACTTGACTGGCTTGTGGACGACCTTGCGGAAGCTTCGGAAAACAGCGCCGCTCCGGAAGCAGCCACTGCCCCGGCATCCGGAACGGAAAGCAGCGCCGCGCCGGAAACGGGCAGCTCCGAAGATGGTGCCGCGGTCTCCGAATTCATCGTCATCAGCAATCACCGCTTCGCGCACCACTTTGAGAACTGGGCTGCGTCGCGAAGAGACGCGGGCCGCCCTGGCAAAATCACCGTTCTTGATGACGGAACCTCGACGAATGAAACCCGCCTCGGTGCGGTGAAGGACATGGCCTTCGCCGTGGATGAGCTTCATCTGGACGATGACCTTCTGGTCATCGCCGGCGACAATGTCCTGGATTTCTCCCTGAAAGGTTTTGTCGACTATGCCCTCCGGAAGGGCACCTCCTGCACCATGCGCTACCTGGAGGAGGACGAGGCCAGATTAAGGAAATCCGGCGTCAGCGAGGTTGGAGAGGGCGAAGTGCTGCTTTCCCTGGAGGAGAAGCCGGAGAATCCGAAGAGCCATTGGTGCACGCCGCCTTTTTATTACTACAGAAGAGAGGACGCGGCGAGACTGCATGAAGCCATTGCCGACGGCTGCGGGACGGACGCGCCCGGCTCGCTGGTCGCCTGGATGTGCGCGCACACCGTGCTGCACTCATGGGAGATGCCAGGAAACCGCTATGATATCGGAAGCCTCGAGAGCTACCGGAAGGTTCAGGAAACCTACCGGGGAATTGTGCGGTAGAGGCTGGGAGCCGAGCGGCAGCACTTGCCGAATTGAGCTATAATAATAAGGTTACAGAACAGAACAATCACGCGGGAACCGGCCGGACGCCCGGAGGTGCTTGAGCCTGGGTGTGCTGCAGATGGCCGGAGGACGAGTTTTTCCCGGAGGAATAAGATGAAAACTGATTTTTTAAGCGATTCGCGTTTCCAGGGGATCACCCCTTTTGATCATAAGGTCTGGCTGTCCTCGCCCACGATGCACGGCGACGAGCAGCACTGGGTCGACGAGGCGATCCGCACCAACTGGGTCTCCACCGTCGGCGCGAACATCAACGAGGTGGAGTCGCAGATGGCCTCCTACGTCGGGCGGAAGTACGCCGTGGCGCTCTCCTCGGGAACCGCTGCGCTGCACCTTGCGATCCGCCTTGCGGGCGAGCGGCTTTACGGCCAGGCGCGCCCGGGGCACGGCACTCTGGAGGGACGCAGGGTTTTCTGTTCGGACATGACCTTTGACGCGACCGTCAATCCCGTCGCCTACGAGGGCGGCGAGGCAATTTACATCGACACCGAGCGCGACACCTGGAACATGTGCCCCGAGGCACTGGAGAAGGCCTTCGCGGTTTATCCCGACGTCCGCCTTATCGTCGTCGCCCATCTTTACGGAACACCGGGCAAAACTGATGAGCTCCGCAGGATCGCCGGCGCCCACGGCGCACTGATCGTCGAGGATGCCGCGGAGTCCCTCGGCGCAACCTACAAGGGCGTGGAGACCGGGTGCTTCGGAGATTACAGCATCATCAGTTTTAACGGAAACAAGATCATCACCGGATCCAGCGGCGGGATGTTCCTGACGGACAGCCGCGAAGACGCCAACCGCGCGCGCAAGTGGTCCACCCAGAGCCGCGAGGATGCGCCGTGGTACCAGCATGAGGAGATCGGCTACAACTACCGCATGTCCAATATCATCGCGGGCGTTGTCCGCGGCCAGATCCCCTATCTGGATGCGCACATCGCCCAGAAAAAGGCGATCTATGAGCGCTACCGCGCGGGCCTTGCCGACCTGCCGGTTTCGATGAACCCGATCGATTTTGCGAACAGCGAGCCCAACTACTGGCTCTCCTGCCTCTTAATCGACAAGGATGCCATGTGCGCCCACGTCCGGGGGGAGAAGGACGCGCTTTACATCTCCGAGCCCGGGAAGAGCTGCCCCACGGAGATCCTTGACGCCATCGCCGCGTTCAACGCGGAGGGAAGGCCGATCTGGAAGCCCATGCATCTGCAGCCGATCTACCGCATGAACGGCTTTATCACGAAGAGCGGAAGCGGACGCGCCCAGAGCAATGCCTACATCCGGGAGACCGGGGCGGAGGACGTCGGTGCGGATATTTTTGCCAGGGGCCTGTGCCTGCCGAGCGACAACAAGATGACCCCGGCCGAGCAGGACGTGGTGATCGACATTATTCACAGGTGCTTCAGGTAAGTCCCGAGGACGGCAGCCGT